>CAZRWZ010000045.1:1496-13692 GCA_964603745.1 uncultured Bacteroidaceae bacterium
CTAACAAAATGTTAGCCTTTTTTACTGAGTAGCGGGAGTAGGACTCGAACCTACGTCCGCCTAAGGCTGATAAGAGCCCGTCATATTATAAAAAAGTATTTCTAATCCATTCTCTACCTTTACCTTGTTTTAGTTGTTTTTCTCTCTTCATAGCTTCTGTTTTATTATCAAAAATTTCAGTGTGAATAATTTTCCAAGGTCTGTACTTTATGGTATATCCTTTTGTTCCTAACTTATTATGAGAAAGAAATCGTTTTTCTAAATCAGATGTAAATCCAATATATAATTTATTAAATTTATCAGAGTATAAAACGTAAACTGTGAACATGTTAATTTTTTTAAACCAAAAAAGGCTAACAAAATGTTAGCCTTTTTTACTGAGTAGCGGGAGTAGGACTCGAACCTACGACCTACGGGTTATGAGCCCGCCGAGCTGCCTCTGCTCCACCCCGCAATATATTGTATGTATAAGAACTTCTGTTTTTGCGTTTGCAAAGATAATTTAAAAATTAACTTTTGCAAATTAATTTTTGTCTTTAATTACCTTGAAAGTGTTTGTATATGTGCCTTCTTTGTTGTAAATTCTTATGTAGTAAATACTTGCTGCATACTGAGAAAAATTAATTAATTCAGTTTCAGATTCAAATTTCTTTTTAATAATAGTTTTACCTTTATTGTCGTTAAGCTCAAACATAAAAGTTGAAATATCTACATTAGTTAATTTAATGTTAGCTACCTCGCTTGTTGGATTTGGAAATATATTAATACTTGCATTAATTTCGTTGGTGTACTCTTCTTTAATTTTAGTTACAGTTAAATTTGTTTGATGAAAACCTTGGGTAATAATATTGTTACCATCTGTAGCTGTTTCTGTAGAAATTTCACCAATTGTCCAGCTAATTTGTACATTAGAATTTTGATAATGATCTCCAGCAGAACTAATTACTTCTTGCTCCTGAGCATTGCTTATAAAAAAAGCTAAAACGGTTGTTGTTAAAATTAAAATCTTTTTCATGTTTTATAGTTTTATATTTATAAAAAGCAAATGTATTAAATTTTAATATAAAAGTCAATTAATTGTTAATAAAAAAACCTATTTTTTAATAAATTTTATCGCTTTTACCTTGTTATTAGATTTTAATCTGGCAATATAAAGTCCTGGTCTAAAACATGCTACATTAATACTTGTTTTGTTTGTATTAACTTTCACGCTTGTAATAATAGTTCCTAATGCATCAACAATTTCAATTTCATCTATATTATTTAAATAATCGAAATTTATTATATTTTTAGCAGGATTAGGATAAATTGTGCTAGTGTTTTCAACTATTTTATTATTTTTTGTAGATAAACAAGCATTCATTGTATGAAATCCTAACATCATAGTATCTTCTAAATTGTAAATATCCCATTCCATATTTCCTAAAGCCCAGTCTGTTTGACCTTTATGGATATCAATTTTTCTTATTAGTTTATAATCTACAGCAGTTACTGAATCTACTGGTATATTTTCACTACTACCTATTACTCCAAAAATATCGAGTGTATCTATATAATTAAAAAGAACATAAACATCGTTTCCATTATGTCCGACAAAACTTGTTAATGTGTCAGCAAGGTCAGTAAAACTGCTAACTGCCGAATGGTTTACTAAAACATAAACATCGCCTGCGTCAATTGTTCCTACTAAATGAAATGTAGAATTTGCAGTTGTGTTACCATTGTTAAATCTTTGTATCGAATAATTAGACAAATCAATGCTTGCATCGGTCGGGTTGTAAATTTCTAAAGCTTTGTTATTACTTGTTCCTTCGATATATTCAGAAAAAAATAAATTTTCACAATCACCTGTATCTACTTCCATTGAAATTGTATAAGAATAAATTTGTGATTTTCGTATTTCATTATTGTTGTCTTTTGCACGAATAAAATACTGTACGGTTGTTCCTTCTGTTTGAGCAGGGATTTGTGCATTGCTTAAATATGTTGGTGCCGAAGATACTAACATTTCTATAGAATCGTTAAACGTGCTACTTTCATCGGTATTGTACAACACATAAGCTGTTGTAATTGTTCCGTCATCGGTAATATCTGCTTGTATATTAACATTGTCGCTATATGTTGGTATAGCTGGTATAGTTAGTGTGTTTTCAATAATAGGTGCTGTTCCTGAGACAGTTGCATCAACAACACTAAAATCATCAATATACATAAAAGAATGGTTTATGTTAGCATCAAAACCCTGTTTGTCGTAAAATCTTAAACCAAATTCAACAGCAATATCGGCAGTTGCAGTGTATTCATATGTTATTTCTTGCCAAATATTATTAATATGCAGCTTAGAATATGTATATGTAAATCCTCCTGCATAAATTGAAATATTACTTAGGGTATCAAGATGATAAACCCATACAGAGACGTTATATTTATGACCATTTAATACATTAATACTTTGTCTGAAATCTGTTTGATCTTGAGATGTAGTTATTAATTCTATATTCATAGAACTATCTTGACTATGAACGATTGATGATTCGGGGGTAATTATTGTACCCAATTCACTTGACCAAGCAACAGGGTTATTATCTATCCATGTTTGAAAATCGCCATTTACGATTAAGTTTTGGGCGTTAGTTGCTATTGCAAATATGAATAGCATTGAGATGCTAGTATAAATTTTGTTCATAATTATTTATGTTTTAGTTTTTATAATTATGCAAAGTTAAAATTTATTTAGATATAAAAAAAGAGGCTATCTAAAAAGACAGCCTCTTTTATACTCAAACCACATAGTTTTTTCGGAATTTATACGTATTTGTATTTATTACCAAAAAACTACTCTTCTTCGTTTTCTTTTTCAAATTTTTTGATAAGTTCTGATTGAATATCCATTGGTACTTGTTGATACTCATCAAAAGACATATTAAACATTGCTCTACCACTTGTTATAGAGCTTAAGGTTGTAGAATATTTATTCATTTCTGCCAAAGGTACTTTTGCAGAAACTTTTTCGAAACCTTTTTCAGATTCCATACCTTGAACAATTGCTCTACGACCTTGTAGGTCACTCATTACATCACCAATTCCTAAATCTGAAGGCACTAAAACCTCTACATTGTAAACCGGCTCCATAATTTTTGGTCCTGCATTTTTAAA
This sequence comes from uncultured Bacteroidaceae bacterium, assembly GCA_964603745.1. Taxonomy (GTDB): domain Bacteria; phylum Bacteroidota; class Bacteroidia; order Bacteroidales; family JAFGXI01; genus CAZRWZ01. The sequence continues at coordinate 4,653 of CAZRWZ010000045.1, forward strand.
TGCATCACTAAATGCATGACGACCTGCTAATTTAAACGAAATTTCGTTTGAGTCAACTGGGTGCATTTTTCCGTCATAAATCATTACTCTAATATCACGAGCATAAGAGCCTGTTAATGGACCTTCTTCCATTTTTTCCATAATTCCTTTAAGAATTGCAGGGTGAAAACGTGCATCGATAGAACCACCAACTATACAGTTATAAAATACTAATTTACCACCCCAAGGTAAAGCATGTTCTTCGCTTCCTCTTACTGATAATTTATATTCTTTATCGCCTAATTTTATCATTTTTGGATCTGCCATTCCTTCTGTGTATGGCTCAATAATCATGTGAACTTCGCCAAACTGACCAGAACCACCCGATTGTTTCTTGTGACGATAATCTGCTTGTGCTTTTTTTGTTATTGTTTCACGATAAGGAATTTTTGGGTCTATATAATTAACCTCTATTTTATACTCGTTATCTAAAAACCATTTTAACATACGTAGGTGATATTCTCCTTGACCATGAACAATAATTTGTTTTAATTCTTTAGAATATTCAACAATTAATGTTGGGTCAACCTCGTGCATTTTGTTTAATGCTTCGCCAAGTTTTTCTTCGTCGCCTTCGCTAACAGTTTTTACTGCTACTCTATATTTTGGCTCAGGGAAACGTACATTTGGATATTCTACATTGTATCCTGCTTCAGCAAGAGTGTTATTTGTTTTTGTAGCTTTTAATTTAACGGTTGCTCCAACATCGCCGGCTACCATTTTCTCTACTTTTGTTTTTGTTTTTCCTGCAACTGCAAAAATTTGAGAAATTCTTTCTTTATTGCCTGTTGAAATATTAATTAAATCCATACCTTCTTTAATTTCGCCTGAACGAACTTTAAAGAAAATTACTTCGCCAATATGTTCTTCTACAGCAGTTTTAAAAACAAAGATAGAGGTTTTGCCGCTTGCATCACATGCTATTTCTTTATCGTCGGTAGTTTTTAGAAGTGGAACTTCGTTTGCCGATGGAACTACATTTGTTATAAATTCCATTAAACGGCTTACTCCAATATTGTTTTTTGCGGATATACAAAATACAGGATACATTCCTCTTTTAATTAATCCTGCAGCAATACCAGAACGCATTTCGTCTTCGGTTAAACCATCGTTCTCGAAAAACAATTCCATTAATTGCTCATCGTTTTCAGCAGCTTTTTCTATTAACTCATTTTGTATTTCAGCAGCTTTATCGGCTAAATCGGCAGGAATATCTTCTACTTTAACTCCTCCTTTTTCGCCACTGTATGTGTACATTTTCATTGTAATTACATCAACAATAGAGTTGAAACCAGCACCTGTATTCACTGGAAACTGAGCTATAACAATGTTTGCACCAAAACTTTGTTTTAATGCTTCAAGAGTTTGCTCCCAATTTGCTTTGTCGTGATCTAACTGGTTTACTGCTATCAACAATGGTTTGTCAAATTTTTCGCAATAGCGAGATTGAATTTCTGTTCCAACCTCTACACCATTTGATGCATTTATCACCATTACTGCTGCCTCAGTAGGACGCATAGAAGATATTACGCCTCCAACATAATCGTCGGCTCCTGGAGCATCAATTATATTGATTTTTGTGTTATTATATTCTGCATAAAGTATTGTTGAAAAAACAGAGTTCTCGTTTTGGTGTTCTATTTCGTGATAATCTGAAGTTGTATTTTTACTACCTACATCACCACGTCTTTGAATTACTCCACCTTCGAATAGTATTGCTTCTCCTAGTGTGGTTTTTCCTGAACCACCACTTCCGAGTAACACAACATTCTTAATCTTATCAGTTGAATATACTTTCATTTTTTATCTTTTTTATTGTTAAACAATTTATTTACTTATTTGAAAAGGGCTGTAAAAATAATAAATTTTTGCAAATATACAAGATGTTTTTTGTCATATACTCAAACCGCATTAAGAAACTTAGGTACTCATTAAGTTTTTTCACATAGGGTCTGCGATATTTCGGTTTTGTAAGAACTAAAATCCATCAAAAACACCCATTCCGAAAAGGGCAAAATCGTATTTTACAGGGTCTTTTTTATCGAATTGTTTTAGCTTGTTAGTTAATTCTTCAACAGCTTTCCAGTCGTTTTGTTTTCGGTTTAGTAAGCCAAGTTTGCGAGAAACATTACCAGAATGAACATCAAGAGGCATCATTAGCTCCGAAGTAGGAATATCCCAAATGCCAAAATCAACGCCGTGTTTATCTTTTCGTATCATCCACCTCAAAAACATATTTATACGCTTAGCTGCAGAACCTTTCTCTACATTTGCCAAATGTTTTTCTGTGCGGTGTAGATGCTCTATTTCAAAAAATACTTTTCTAAAATCGGCTAAAGTTTCTTTAATATTATTGTGTTTTTTAAAACTATCAATAAATATATTTTCTAAGCCATTATGTTTTAAGTATATGTTTTTAAGCGACTTAATAAAAAACTTGCAATCTTCACTATTAAAAGTTCTATGAACAAAATTATCGAAAATATATAAATCTTTATTTTTATGATTTATAATAAAATCGTGAGGATTATTATCCATAAGTTCAATTAAACGATAAGAATTGCGAATTATCATTTTGCGGTTTCCCCACGCAATTGTTGCAGCTAAAAATCCCGAAATTTCAATATTTTCTTTTTCGGAAAACAGCTTAGGTATTTGTATAGGGTCTGTTTCTATAAATTCTTGACGATTAAATTTGTAAAAATTTTCATCTAAAATTTCTTGTAATTCAGCTTTATTCATATTGCAAAAATACAATCGAATTGTTAAGAATAACAAAATTTTATTAAAATGTTAATTTAAAATTTTACTTTTGTAAAAATGCTTAATTATAATATTAAAATATTACTACTAATAAGTTTTGTTTTGTTTTTTTCTATCGATGGAAAATCGCAAAAAAAAGGCAAAAGAATAAAACTTATTCATGCCGATGTATTAAAAGGTGGTGGGCAATATGGTATAGGTGTGAAAAGATTAATTGGTAAAGTAAGTTTTAAACACGAAGGGGCTATAATGTTTTGCGACAGTGCTCATTCCAACTCAAAAACTAATACCATAGACGCATATGGAAATGTGCATATTGTACAAAACGACTCCTTAGATTTATATGGCGATTATCTTAACTACGATGGAAATACAAAAATGGCAAAGGTAAGAAACAATGTTAGGCTAATTAATGGCGAATCTCGTTTGTTTACCGATTTTTTAGATTTTGATAGAAGTACAAATTTTGCAATTTATTATAATCATGGTAAGATACTCGATAAAGAAAACGATTTACAAAGTAACAAAGGGTATTATTATACCAACACAAAAGAGTATTATGCAGTAGATTCTGTAGTTTTAATAAATCCACAGTACAATATTTTTACAGATAGTTTACGATACAACACAGGAACAAATATATCGTATTTTTACGGACCAACAGAAATTATTAGCGACAGCAATTATCTTTATTGCGAAAACGGTTGGTACGATACAAACAAAGATATATCACAATTTAATAAGAATGCTTTTTTGCAAAAAGGTAAAAAAACCCTTTCGGGTGATAGTTTGTATTACAATAGAAAATCGGGATATGGCGAGGCTTTCTATAATGTTACATTAATAGATTCTACACAAAATATCCTGTTAAAGGGAAACTATGCCGTTTATTACGAAATTGAAGAACGAACTACCATAACCGACAGTGCACTTATGATACAAATTACGGATATGGATTCTTTGTTTTTGCATGCCGATACGCTTAAATTAACTACATTTTACGATACTCTTTTAACTACTGATACTATTCCCCTGTATGCTTTAATTACTGATAGTTTAATTGCAGACACAGTAATTAAAGATAGCTTACAAACAGATAGTTTAACTTCAAAAAATATTTATGTTAGAGATTTGGTTAAAGATACTGTGGTTATTGATAGTTTAGGTAATAAGATACGAATTATCGATAAAAATGAAATTAAATCACGAAAAGAATTATATGCCTATAATAAGGTGCGAATTTTTAAAAGCGATTTGCAAGCAAAATGCGATTCGTTGGTTTATTTACCTACAGATTCTGTGCTTAGATTTTTTGGAGCACCAATTCTGTGGTCAGAAGAAAATCAAATTTCGGGTGTAAATATAGATTTGTATACGGCAAACCAACAAGCCGATTATTTTATTTTAACAAAAAAAGCAATGATTATATCGGAAGAAGATTCTATACGTTTCGACCAAATTAGCGGAAAAAAAATAACAGGATATTTTAGAAATAACGAAATATATAAAATTGATGTTTTTGGTAATTCAGAATCGATATATTTTCCTAGAGAGGACGCTCCAAAAGATACAAGTAAAAACGAAATATTAGTAACCGATTCGTTAGTACAAACAGACACATCAGTAATAAACAAGAAAGAAGAAAAAACAAAAGGCGATTTAATTGGTGCAAATATTGCCAAAGGAAGCTCAATGACAATTTATATACAGGATACTAAACCAACAAAAATTGTTGTAAAAAAGAACTCTAACGGAACTTTAAATCCGATAGATTACTTGCCAAAAGATAAACTGTTATTAAAAAACTTTTCGTGGCAAATAGAAAAACGTCCTAAAGATAAATACGATATTTTTAATTGGAAATAAATTATGGTTGCAGAAAAAATTAAAGAATATTTAGCAGAACTACCCAAAAGTGTTAGCTTGGTAGCAGTATCTAAAACTAAACCCGAAGAATTAATTTTAGAGGCATATAATGTAGGACAAAGAATTTTTGGCGAAAATAAAATTCAAGATTTAACCGAAAAATATGAGCATTTGCCAAAAGATATAAAATGGCATATGATTGGACATGTGCAAACAAACAAAGTTAAGTATATTGCTCCTTTTGTTTCGTTAATTCATGCTGTTGATAGTTTTAAATTACTAAAAACCATTAATAAAGAAGCTATAAAAAATAAGCGTACAATAGATTGTTTGTTTCAGATATATATTGCAAAAGAAGAAAGTAAATTTGGTTTAGACAAAGAGGAATTGTTAGAAATATTAAATTCTGATGAATATAAGCAACTGAAAAATATTAGAATTGTGGGGCTGATGGGAATGGCAACAAACACAAAGGATAAAAATATTATTGCAAATGAATTTGCCAAATTAAAATCTTTGTTTGATGAATTAAGATTAAGCCATTTCTCAACTTCAAATTATTTTAAAGAAATTTCTATGGGAATGTCGGGCGACTACAAAATTGCAGTAAAACAGGGTAGTACTATGGTAAGGATTGGGAGCTCTATTTTTGGTTTTAGAGAATAGCTAACTTTTTAATAATTTTTTGCAAACCTCGGATAATTAAATATCACAATTATGACTAAAAAAAAATATTTGTATTCTTTTTATCAGTACTTTTGTCTTAAACTGTTTTATTTTTTATCTTTACAAAGATATTTTAAAAGATAATATTGTCAGAAATATAATAAAATAATGAAGAATACTCAAAATATACCTATTTGTGATGAATGCGTAATGAATATGAAATCTATATTCAATAAATTAAGTGATGAGGAGTTAACAGAACTTACTTTTGAAAAAGGTTGTACATTCTTTAAAAGAAACGATATAATTTATCATGAAGGAAACCGCCCAACAGGTGCATATTGTTTAAGTAAAGGAATTGTTAAGCTATACAAAACAGGAATTGAAGGAAAAGAACAAATTATACGTTTTGCAAAAAAAGGCGATTTAATTGGTTATCGTTCAGTGCTTAGTAGCGAGCTTTCATGCACAACAGCACAGGTAATTGAAGATGCAGTTCTTTGTTTTATTCCAGGTGATATTCTTACTAAATTTATGAGAGAAAACTCCACTTTTTCTATGGAAATGATGCAAATGGCTTGTAAAGAATTAGGCGATTCCAATGCGTTTTTAACCGATCTTGCTCAAAAAACTGTTAGAGAAAGATTAGCCGAAGTTATTATTTATTTACAACGAGAGTTTGAAATTGATGAAGAAGATTTTTTAAAAATATCTTTAACAAGAGAAGAACTTGCAAATATTGTTGGTACTGCCACAGAATCTGTAATTCGTTTATTGTCAGAATTTAAATCGGATAAATTAATAGAACTACAAGGTCGTAAAATTAAAATATTAGATTATGCAAAATTGAAAAAAACTGCTAATGTTTACGATTAAACAATAATTTTTAAAGCTTTTTCTATAATATCAATTTTTATTTCATCATTAAAAGTAAATGCCTCGCCATCTATTTGTGTTTTAATTTCTCCTTTTTGAAGAATAGTTATTGATTTTGCTTTGTATGTTTCGGAGTATTTAAACTTGTCAAATTTTCTTGTAAAAAGCCTGTAGGCAAGGTTGGGAGCAGAAATCAAAGGAAACTTTTTTAATATTGAAACATCTAACAAGCCATCTTGCATTGAAGCTTTTGGAGCAATAAAAGCATTGTTACCATATTGCGAACCATTTGCAACAGTAAATAAAAAAACATTATTTTTTAAATTTACACCATCTATTTTTGCCGAAGTTGCAATACCTTTAAATTTAGAAAACTCTTTTGTTGTAAGTTTTATATATGATGAAAAACCTCGTTTTCCGAATTTTGCAAATTTGTGAGTTATAAGGGCATCAAATCCAATTCCAACAACATTTACAGCAAAAACATCGTTAACTTTTACAACATCAACATTTTCTATTTCAAAATTATTTATCCTTTGTATTGCTTTGTTCAATTTTAACGGAAGCTTAATATGACGAGCAAAACCATTACCCGAACCTGTTGGTATAATACCTAAAGCGGTATCTGTATTTATTAGCCCCTGTGCAACTTCGTTAACAGAACCATCGCCACCAACAGCAATAATTGCGTCAAATTTTTTTGCTTCTGTACGGCTTATTTCTATTGCTTGTTTTGCTCGTTTTGTATAAATAATTTGGTATGTAATTTTAGAAGTATCAGAATATTTAGAAAGCAGTTTTTCTATTGTTTTTTGTTTTCCAACTCCCGAAATAGGATTTATTATATACAATAGCTTTTTCATTTTAATTTAATGTTTTTCTGCTTGTTAATTTGTTGTCAATTAAATTGTTATTATATGTCTGAATTATCGATTTTAATTCTATATTCATTCTAGAAACCGTTTGTGGTTTGTTATTTACTAAATTATGATACAATAAACTATCTGTTTTAAAATTATATAAAGCCACCGAGTTATCACCATCGAAAAGATAAGTAAAATCGCCATGTATATATTGATAAACTCCCGAAATATAATTAACAGAATAGCCATTTTCGTTTCGGAAAACTGAATTACCAAAAGAGTAAAATTGTTTGTTATAATTTAAAAAATCTAAAACCGATGGCATAATATCAATTTGCTGAGTAATTTTTTCTGATTGCTTTGCTGCAATTTTACCCGGTGCGTAATATAAAATAGGGATATTATACATACCAAATTTATTTCCAAAATAATTACTTTCGGTGTAAGATGTATGGTCGGCAGTTAAAACAAACAAGGTGTTTTTGAACCAATCCATTTTTTTTGCAGTTTCAAAAAACTTTTTTAACGAATAATCGGCATAAGCAATACTACGATGAATAGGCAATGAACCTTCTTTAAATTTATTTTTATATTTTTCGGGAACATTGTAAGGGTGGTGCGATGATAATGTAAATATTGTACCCAAAAATGGTTTATTTAAGTCATCTAATTTCTTTGCAAAAAACTGCAAAAATTCTTCATCATAAATTCCCCATGTTCCATCATAATCATTGTCATTCGGATATTCAGATTTTCCAATATAGTCTTCAAATCCATTTGATAGAGCATAATTATCGAAACCCATTGTGCCGTTTATACCGCCATGGAAAAATGCAGTGTAATATCCTTGGTCTTTTAAAATTTCGGCTAAACCATAGGTGTCGTCGGTAGAATATTGCGATAAAATATAAGGATTGTCGCTTAATGCAGGCAAACTTGAAATTATAGCAGGTACTGCTTCCATAGATTTTTTACCATTAGCAAAACTATATTTAAAACTTAATGATTGTCTTATTAAACTGTCTAAAAAAGGTGTATATGGTTTATTATTGTAGAAACCGGTGTAATCTTTACCAAAACTTTCAAGGATAATTATAACAACATTCATTTTTCTAAAACTTGTATCAGTTTTGTATTCTTTAACAGGATTGAAAAGTTTGTGTAGCTCCTCTGTTGTAAAGTATTCTTTTTTTTGTAAATCGCGTTTGCCAATTGTTTTCAAAATTGTGAAAGGAGTATTAAGCAAAAGCGGAATATTATCAGATTTTGTATATCGTGCCGCAGTAGCAATCCCAACAGGACGCAAACCAAAACCACGTGTTAAAACAATAAAAGAGCTAAATAAAACTATCGCAATTATTGTTTGAATTAAGGTGTTTGCAAAATTAAATTTTAAACTTTTCGGGTTTTTAATTTTCGGATAAATAAATGTCATAATCGCTATAAGCGATATCCAAAGTAAAATAATAAACCAAAAATCTTTTAAAAACTGAGGTATTAAAACACCTATATCGTCTCCTGTAAAAATTAAACTAAAAACATCAAAAGTTGTGCGTTTATTTGTAAATTTAAAATATTCTATATCAATAAAATTTGCTAGCAACAATATGCTATTTACCAAAATGAACAGAATAAATATTAGTTTTTGATAGTTTTTATTATTTCTGAAATTAAATGGCAAAAGATGTAATAGTATAAAAATTGCGTTGAAAACGATGATTGGAACACCATCGAAAAGAGAGCCAATACTGAAAATCTTAAATAATTCTATTATGTTATTATCTGCAAAATACGAATAATTAAAACTAAGAAAGAATAATCTTGAAATTAAAAATGCTATATATATTACAAACAGTCGTTTAAATAATAATTTAATATGTATGAAATGATTTTTCATTAATTTTGTAAAATTATGCTTTGCAATAGTATTTACAAAATTATACTAATTAAATTTAATATTCATTTTT
>CAZRWZ010000046.1:0-13476 GCA_964603745.1 uncultured Bacteroidaceae bacterium
AGTAGTTTTCCTATTTCGCTTAATGCAGGATTTAAAATTGGAGGGCTATTTTAAATAAGCTACAATTCCCAACCAATGCCAAAAGTGTAAACGTAATCATTAGGGTCAACGCCTTCGGCTGGTTTATTATCGTAGTTATAATTTAATCCTGCTTTAATATAAAAATCACGAGGTAAATCGTATTTTGCATTAAAGCTAAATAAAGTCCTTAATCTACCATTTTCGGTAAAACTTGGAAATAAATCTATTTTAGAATAAAGGTTTAAATCCCCTACATCAAACATATTATATTCTAATGATATTTTCCCTTCATAACTTTCTCTATCAGATAAAGTATCAGCATAATTCTCCATTAAATATGCAATTCCAATTGATGTATTAAAATATATACGGTTTGTTTTAATAAAATATTTACCAAAAGATGCACTATAATTACTTCTTAAGTCCATGTTCTGTTCATTATTACTATAAAAATTTGCATCTGCTGTTACAAATAATCCATATTTTGCGAAAATTTTGGCACCAAAGCCACCTTCATTTCTTTTTACGGGAGAAACATCGTCTTGTCTACTTTGCACAGTATTAAAAAATCCAGAAATTCCCCAAATATTAGTGTAATAATCTACATTAATATTTCCATTAATCTGCTCTAAATTATTTGCATTTGTAAATGAATATCCTAAATCCATAGACAAATTAATTAAGTCTAATACACTTCCTTCATCAACTTGTTTAATATAAACTAATTCCTCTGTTGTTATTACAATATTACCTTTTTCAGTATCGTGTATAGCAATTTTATCTCCTTCCATCGATATTGTTCCATAATATCGTTTCTGATTAGATAAAATAAATCTAAAATTACGTTCAGATTTTATTTCTTTAACTTTTAGCCAAGAAATTTTAAAATCACTATCGCTAAAATCTGTTTCAATAGAAATAACTCCTTTGTCCATTTCTTTAATTTCACCAACCAAAATAGTATTATCTGTTGATACTAATGTATCTTGTGCTTTTAAAATATTAAAAGCAATTAAAAAAAATACTGTTGTTAAAATAATTCTCTTCATAATTTATTAATTTTTACCTTGTAAATGTTTCTCCTATTCTAAAATATAATCCCCAATCTTCTTTTCCTACAGCTGCATCTATACCTATATTAATATTTCTAGATTTTATCGCTAAAAATCTAATGCCTGTACCAATTGCAGGTAGAATACCACTGTATTTATCTCCTTCAAAATCATTGGTAGCAATTGCTAAGCCACCAAAAGTAACTAAGCCCCATTTATTATAAAAATTCCAACGGTATTCTGTTTGAATATTATAAACTTGGTTAGCTCTGTATTTTCCATTACTATAACCACGCAAATCATCACGTCCAATAACATTTTGACCAGAAAAGGGAACATCTCCAATTGAAATCACACTATAATATCTCAACATAATTAACGATTTCTTTGTTAAAGGAAAATATTTATTTATCTGAATTTCAACATCATGATACTCGCTTGAAGAACCCAAATTTTCTAAAAATGAGAATGTAGCAATTTTTGCATTCATTCCTTTTTTAGGATTCATAAGATTATCTCTAGTATCGTAATTTATTATGCCACCTATTCCAAATAAATCATCAACTTGCTTTGTTATTGGTATTTGTATTATTTCTGGTTCAAATTCTGTTCTAACATGAGTATAAGATAATCGTAAACCCAAATAAAAATGATTAAAAACCTTTCTTTGCCCTTCTAATAATAGAAAATTAAATTTTGTATTATAATCTAAAAACACACCATCTTCATCTAAGTATGGCAATATATTTTCGGAAAAATTGATAAATGTCTGAAACTCTATATTACCATTAAAATACATAATATTTGTTCGCCATTTATCTTCGTTAAAATAATTCTTAGCAAACATACCAGCAAAATAAGTTCCATTTATAAAATACGTACCCATTAAGCCCACAACAGACGGGGGTGAAATAGTATCATTTTTATTAATATTATAATATATATTCGACATTAAACCAACTTGTGCTCCAAAGGATTTATTATACGAAACTATTGGTATAAATGCAAAGTTTACTTTTTTTTCTTCGTTTTTTTCTTCTTGCGAAAACGAAAATAGACTAGTTAAAATTAATAATATTAATATTCTGTGTTTCATTTGACACTCTACAAATTACTTAACTTGTTAAACCTAATACAAATACCATTTATTTCACTGATTGCATTTTCTTATTTACATTAACAACTGTTTGCTCCGATCTTGTATTTAAGATTAAAATACTTTTTGAATTAGCATCAAAAGAATTTAAATCAAATTCTTTAATTGATTGATCATCATATGTTTTGTAATAATATTTTAATGTTTGAGGATCTCTTGCACAAGTTAATTGAGTGTAATCAGCATAAATTTCCTCATCAACAACTTCTCTTGAGAAACCTTTAGGTATATCAAAATTATTTAAAATATGAAATACATCTTTAATTGCGTCAAAAGTAGTTTCTGTTGGTAATGCCGTTATGCTAAATGCTGTTGCTCTTACAAAACGAGATGGTGGCGTAAAATCACCTGGAATACCATTCATACCCGAACCTTGACCTAATTGCTTAAACGTAACACCTTCTAGCGTCATAGAGTTTACATTTTCTGTTTTGAGGTTTGTATAATTTCTTAAATTAGTCATATGCCAATCAAAACTTGGTGAATTTGTAATAACTCCTATTGGATTATCATAAACAACTAATTTACCTCCTATTGGTTCTATAACAATACTTTTCCCACTCTTATCATAAACAACATAATGAAATGGTGGTGCTGTTGATCCCCAACCATCAAGAATTGTCGGAACAATTACAACTTCGTTATTTTCTATTGCTTTTTTAACCTCATCTACTGTTGCAAATTGTGCTAAAATCCAGTTATTAAAATCAACAGGCGACAATGCTTTTTTCTGATTTTCTTTTGTTAATGGTGTATATTTTGCAAATGTTGGAAAATAAAATGCTCCACAAGAAAGACCTGCACTATTCATTCCATCAGCAATTTTTATATCACTAAAAGTGATTATACCTGTTATAGAATATTTGGTTTTGTATTTTAAACCATCTCCATTATCTGTTTTTCCTACAAATTCATAATTTAAAGGAACAGCAATAAGCGAAGTAGATACTTCAATTCCAAATTCTAATGTTCTACCAGAAACGGTTTTACCATCTTTAGTTTTTAACCTAATGCCTGTACAAGCATTTATTGTACTATGTGCTAATAGCATTATTGCTATTGTAACAATTATTGTTTTAATACTTTTTATTTTCATTGTTATTCTCCTTTATTGATTTAATTATTAAAAAGTTTCATTTACATTTAAAAATAAACCATGAGCACCATAAGCACCCCAAGCATAATCTAATGTTATATTAGTTCTTGATGTTTTATTCATCATAAAACGTAGACCAACACCATAACCCAAATTCATATAATGAAATAAATCTATATCAGCTCCATAGTTACTTGCTGTTGTTACATTTAAAAATGCTACTGCACCCATAAAATCAGGATTTTTCTTTGTTCCTAAAATGTGAGCTCTATATTCTAATTCTGAGTAAACTACATTTTCTCCTCTAAATCGCCCTTGTGTATATGCTCTACCCGATCTGCCAAATTGATCCCAACCCAGTGCAGGTAAATCTAAATAAGGCATATGCCCCGATGTTTGAAAATTTCCATAAGCCCAAAAAGCAAGCATATGGCTTGGTTGTGCTTTTTTAGATAAGCTAAAATAATCTCTATATTCTAACCAAAGACTAGACGATGATTGAGAGCTAGCAATAAAAGTAGGATTATAACTATATGTAATCAACGCATATCTACCTTTATATGGTGCTGCTGCATTGTCTCTGCTATCATACATGAAATTTAAAGAAACTCCTGATAATGTATATTTTTCTAAATCGAAATCGTACTCTTCTGAATATAAATAATGACTTGTTAAAATTGGGGTTTTACTTCCAGTAGTATCTAAATTTAATAAATTATCATTAATATCTGAATGAATATCTAAATGATACCCAATACCTGCATAAAAATTTGTTTTAATTTTTTTCATAGCAGTTTCGTGAAAACGAACATATTTGAATTCCATTAATTGAGCATCATCAATTGGTTCAGAAAACATTCCGTCTGTATATTCGTAGCCTTCTCCTGCAAGTTTTACAGATTGAGGTCCTGTTCCAAGTCCAAATGTTGGTTGCGAAGTATCAAAATATCGCCAATCTCCTAAAAGCACCCAATTATCCTCAGACAAATACACATTTGTTTTAAATGTAAACATCAATTGTTTTTTTGTGGAATATGTTATTGTTCCCAATGATGTTGACATTCTAGTATTTACAGGTTCTCCCATAAACATACTTGTTGAGGCAGCAAGTCCATACAACACTCCAAATGTTGGATTTACAGCAATTACAGGTAAAGGCGAAAAAAATATATCACCCTTTTTAGGTCCATCTGTTTTTTCTTGTGCGAATAAATTACTTATCCATACAAGTCCTAGTATTAATGTAATAATTCTTATTTTCATTTTATTAATTATCTATTAACAACAATATAACCTTGTATTACCTCTTGTCCATCACCTAAGTCAATAAAGTAGAAATATGTACCATCGGCAACATCTTTTCCTGCTCCGGCACCTTGATTTCCTTTACCATCAAAGTTATTGCTTGTGTTGTTGTAACTTGTAGTTTCAAAAACTAAATTACCCCAACGTGAGAATATCTTCACATTATTATTTGCATAATTATCTATACCATCAATTACCCAAGTATCGCTAACACCATCGCCGTTAGGACTAATTGCATCAGGAATGTTTTCTAAACCCTCGCCACAATCGGAACCTGTTAATATTTTAAGCATTATGCTATCGCTTAAAACAAGTGGACAATGCTCAGTAAATACAGCACATTTATACATTGTATTTTCTAATCCTGTATTATCAGAAATTACTAAACTTGAAGTTAAAGTCCCATCAAATACGCCTTGATTATTTAACATTACAGTATCGGCATCTATCAATGAATACCACTGATAATAAATATCGCCAGCACCATTATTTTGTGCAATAATCTGATAATTTTGAGCCAATCCCTCGCACTTATCTTCACCAATTGGTTGTTTAGTAATCTGAATATTACCTTCAATATTAAAATCTGTTGTAATATTTAATCCTGTTGACGAACAAGAAGCTCCCAGAACATCTATACCTGTTACAGTTATTGTTTGGATACCGCCTTGTGCTAAGAATGTATCTTGTACAATAAAGAAACCATCTCCAGAATTATTATTAATTGTTCCTGTCGAACTAAGGTTAAGCGTGTCGTTAATTACTGATAAATCGTAAGTAAATAAATAATCTCCTTGTGGTAATTGACTTGTGAAATTAATTGTAGCATCGGTATTTAAACAAATAGCATCAGCAAAAATATTTAATCCAACTGTTCCCGGATCTGGAATTACGATAAAACTCCCCGAAATATTCATATCTGCATCGCAAGACAATCCTGTTGTGAATGAAATATTTCTAATTATACACTCAGTAGAGCCTGTATTTGGCAATAATGCTGTAGGAATATTAAATGTTCCTACTCCACCTGAAATAGTAATATTTGCAATTTCGCCTGTTGCAGTATTTGCTCCTATTAAGTCATACTCAATAGTATAATCGCTATCTGTCAATGTTCCAAAAACAGTTATTGGTGCATCAAAAGTAAGACATACATTATTTATATCTACTTCTAATGTATCGATATTTGGAATTGCATAAATTTCAAAATCAGTACTAGTGTTATAAACACCCGAAGCACATTGTGCACCTCCGTTATTCATTGCTTGATTTATTGTAATTGTACTAACTCCTATATTTAACAATTTATCGGCAGAAATAATTAACTGCCCAACACCAGAAAGAATATCACAAGTTAATTTAAGTCCTGCATTAGGATTTGCTCCAGTAATATTCATTGTAAATATATAAGTTCCATCATCTAAATTACTGTTTAAATCTACCGTAACAAACGAACCCAAACAAACACTATCGGCAACAGCCACAAGATTTGTAATATTTGGAATTTTTGCTATTGTAAAGTTAGATTGGTAATTACCAGCAATATAGCAACTTTCGCCAGAGTTAAACCTAACACCATCAATCCAAATTGTTGAAGCACCAAAATTAGGAACATAAGAAGCAGGAATATAAGTTGTAAAGTTTCCGTCACCTGTTGTTACATCAATTATTACACTATCGTTTGTATGCACATTAACACCAGTTATATGATAATAAACTATGTAAGAGCCATCAATTAAATTTGAAGTTCCATAAATCTGTACATCATCACCCTGACAAGCATCTAAGGCAATAAAATTAGCATCTTGAATATTTGGTAGTGGCTCAACTTCAAAACTTGTTGTAATAGCTGTTACTAATACTCCTTCGCATTGTTGACCGCTTTTTGCCATAATATCACTAATTACAACAGTAGTTGTACCTTCAATATCTAAATTGCTTGCATTAACTACAAAACTTGAATTACCTGAAATAATATTAATTGTATCAGTAATTCCTGTGTGGTAGTTTGCATTTTCTATATTATATGTAATGATATAATCACCATCGGCAAGTGTACTTGTAACAGATATTTCTGCCGAATTTCCAAGGCAAATATTGTTTGTACTTATAGCTAAATTATTAATATCTGGAATTGGCTCAACCATAATATCTGCATCAATATTAATGTTGTTTATACCACATTGTTCTCCTGTGAAGAAGTTAGCAGATTTTAAAGTTATTGTAGTTAAACCATTATTAACTAACTCTGTTCCCGGAATAGTAAACTCGGCAGTTCCATCGTTATTTGTAAAATGCACATAAACCGGAATTCCTGTTGCCGTATTTGCTCCTGATAAATCGTAAGTCATTAAGTAATGGCCATCAATCATACTACCTGTAATATAAACTCGTGCATCGTTGCTCGGACAAACCGTATCAATTTGCATTGCAAACATTGTTGTATCAGGCAAAGGCTCAATAGTTAAGTTGCAATATTCTTGTAAACCAACCTGGCAATTATTACCAAATGCATTTTTTATTGATGTTAAATAAATTGTATTAAAACCTGAGACTGGTATATTTGCAGCGTCGATAGTAAACATTGAGTTTCCATTACTTGTTGTTAAATTTAATGTAACATCTTCTTCATAAGTAGGAACATCACCGGTAATTAAATAATGCAAAATGTAATCGCCATCAGATAAGTTACTTGTAAAATAAACTGTTGCGTCTTCTCCTTCGCAAATATTTGAAGCATAAATTGCTAAACCAGAAACATTAGGAATTTCTTCAACATCAAATGAAGTTTGCACTGATAAACCTGTTGTTTCACAAGCTTCTCCAGTTGTAAATAATATGTCTGTAATTTCAAAATCTGTTGTTCCGTTATTTTGAATGTAAATTTCAGATATTATAAACGAACCAGTTCCATCGCCATTTAATATAGTAATATTTGTCATATTCGATGTGTTATTTGCTCCCGATAAGTTGTAAAGTATTTGATAATTTCCATCTATTAAATTACCTGTAATATCTACCACAGCATCGTCTCCCGAACAAATATTTGGAATTGTTACCACAAGAGCAGTAGCATCGGGTAATGCCTCTACAACAAATTGTGTACTATCATTTAATCCATCAACAGAGCAAGTTTGCCCCCAAGAGTTTGTGATTTTTGTTATAGTAAATGTTGTTAAACCTGTATCGGAAAAAAACAAATTTGGGATTTTAAACTGACCATAATGTGAAACTATTTCTAAATTACCTGTTGTATTTGCGATTGTGTTTGCACCAGATAAATTATATGTAATATTATAAACATTATTTTCTAAATTACTTGATACATTTATTAGTCCATCACTACCTAAACAAATATTATTTCCTGTAAGTTCAAAGTTACTTGTATCAGGAATTTCTTCTATATTAAATACATCAAGAATTGCTAAGCCATTTTGACTACAAGCTTGCCCATAAGCATAATCAATTTCTGTAATAACTAAAGCATTTGCTCCTTTATTAGGAAAACTGTCAGCTGTAATCGTAAATACACCACTACCATTAGTAAGAAGCGTAACAATTGATGTATCAGCAATTGTGTTACTTCCTGAAACATTATAATATATTCTATAATACTCATTAGTAGCTAAATCACTTTGATATACAACTTCAATATCAGAACCCAAACACTGGTCGTTTATTGTAAGTGTTAAATTATCGGAAATTGGTAATGCTCCCTCAATAATATGAGCTGAATTTGAAATAATTGATGAACAGTGTGTTGAGCCAACTATTACTCTATAATAATTTGGCGAATTAGAGTTTACTGTTAATGTTGCACTTGTTTCTCCCACAATATCAACGAAAGTAACATCATCGGTACTTGTTTGCCACTGATATGTAATAAGGTCGCCACTTGCATTACTTGCTATTACACCAAAAGTTGCATTAGAACCTGAACAAACTTGTGGATTTATTGGTTGAATATCAATTGTAATAGGTCCATCAACATTTACATAAATATCTGACCCAATTTTAACATATGAACATTCGTTTTCATCATCATCAAACAACATTGGAACAGCCCAAATAGTATACACTGCATCAGCAGCAGGATATACATTAGTAAAGGTTTTATCAGAACCATCACCAAATACGCTACCCTCTAATGTTCCGTCGTTTAATAAAAGATATTGAACCATATTTTCAGTATTTTCAATTGTAATATCAAAATTATCACCACTGCAAATCTCAGTAGGGTTAGGACTATATGTAATTATTAAATTAGAAGGTTCAGGAATTACAACAATTGTTGCAGTATTTGTTAAAGTAACATTGTTACATGTTGTTAAAACCATAGATTTTGCAGTAATTGTATATATTGTTGTTGCAGCTGGACTAACAACAGGGAATACAACATCTCCACCATTTCCTATTACTGTATATCCACTTGGTGTTAAAGTGTATTCTACATTATTTTCACTTGCTTTGATAATTATCTCGGCATCATCACCAGCACATATTTTTTTACCTACTACTGTAAGTGATATATCAGGAATTGGTGCAAAACTAACATTTGCAAGATCCGTTAATAATATACTATCACAAGTTCCAAAATTGGATAAATCATGTGCTTTTGCCCAAATTTCGTAAACATTTGCTGTTGGTGGTGTTGTTAAAGTATAATTTAAATTGCCACCTGTTCCTGTTAAAGTTTGAATAACTACACCTCCTTGTTCTGCAAGGAGATAATCTACATAAACATTGGTATTTTCAACTGTAATTGTAAAGTTTGCATCTTCGCCACAAACCTCAGGATCAGATACTATTAAACTATTGTCTGGTGTAGGAAGAACTGTAATAACGGCAGGGTCTACTAACTGAACTTGCTCGCATATTTCATTATTTATTGTAGAAACAGCCCAAACCTCATAAGTTGTTGTTGTTATTGGACCTGGCGAAACAGTAAAAGTAATATTGGAACCATTGCCCATAGCATACGCTTTAACAACACCTGCTAATTTTAAATAATATTTTACATCAAGCTCACTTGCTGTTATTGTAATTGAGGCAGACTGTCCTTCGCAAATTATTGCATCGGAAACTTCCAACGAATTATCAGGAATAGAAACAATTGTTATTGTTGAATGGTCAAATAATTTTACAGGACATGTATTTCCTGCACCATTTATTTGTGTTGGCGTTGCCAAAATATAATATTCTGTTGTTGTAATTGGTGTTACTACCGATATTGCCAAATCAGCACCTATTCCTGTAACTATAGCCGATTGTGGACTATTATCTGAAGTTAAAAACACCTGATAAGTAACATCTACCTCTGAGTTTTCTACATAAATTTCAACATTTGGTGTAGTTGAATAACTTTCGGCACAAACAAATGGATCTGTTACAGTTAAGTTTGTATCTGGCTGAGGTATTACGTACACAGCAAATACGTTAGATTGAACTTTGCAATTCCCATCAGAAGTAACTTCTCTAAGAAAATAACGTGTAGTTGTTAAACCGCTCGGATTATAAGTAGCATTAGTTTCTCCCGAAATATCGGCAAAATTAATACTATCGGCACTTTCTTTCCACTGATAGGTAAAATTGCCAGAACCTCCTGCTGGTGCAGTTGGTATTATTGTACCAGGGCTTTCCATTGCACATACAAGTGTGTCGTTAGGATTTATTTCATTACCTGTTATTTTGCCCATCACATTTACTACAGCTGTATCGGAAAATACCATTGGGCAAACACCCGATTTTATTAAAGCTCTGTAATATGTTGTATCTACTAAATTATTATACCACAATGATGTTGTTGTGTTTGCTATTGAGATATATGTTGAAAAATCGGCATTTGTATCTGACTGCCATTCTACTATTTCTGATAAACTACCAGTTAAATTTAACACATTCATGTTATTATTAAAACAAGTAGTATTAGAGCTTGGTGTAATATACCCCCCAACTGCTGTTGGATAGGTTGTTACTGTAAAAATAGGAGTGAATAAGTTACAAGTTGCCGAAGTAACTTTACGTTTATAATACATTGTTACAACCGTAGTTTCTGTAATTACAGGCGGTGTGTAATCTTCTTGATTATTAATTCCATCTGCATTTTGCCATGAAGAACCATCATTTGATTTTTTCCATAAATAAACGTAAGAGCCGTCACCTCCTGTTGGAATTTCTGCATCTAATGTTATTGTTGTGCCTGTACAAATTGTATCGTTTGTTGCTGTTGTTGCATCATCAAGTCCTGGTTCAATAGTTAATGTTTTAGTATAATTGTCGGTACAACCCAGAGCATTGCTAACTGTTAGAGTTACATCAACTGTTCCAATATCAGTATCAGAATATGTAAATGTTGGATTTTGATTTGATGAAGTTGAACTACTTGCATCGCCAAAATTCCAAACCCATGAATTTATTAAATGTGTTGGGTCGTTATTTGTACTCTCATTAGTAAACTGAATTTCTGAACCAGAACAAGCTTCTCCCATTGCAGAATTATCGCTAAACATTGCGTTAGGTTTCTCGCTAATTATAATTGGTTCAATATCTGGGGTATAAATAAACTGACCACAAGCATTAGGATTTGATGGGTCGTCTTGCAAAGTTATTTTTGGTGAGAATGTTCCGATATGGTCGTATGTATGAATAATATCAAGTGTCGAAGGTGGATTTAATATATCAGATACTGTATAATTATATGCAGGTGAACCATCACCAAAATCGAAAACTACATATTTTGTATCGATTAAACCATGAATAGTATACGTAACCTCTGGATTATTTGGCGAATATAAACAAGCTTGATCTATTATATATGTTAAACTATCGAAAGTTGAACCATCTACAAAAACACCTGCTGATTTAGTTAATGTATCTTTACAACCGCCAATAGAAGTTGTAATAAGTGTTACATCGTACTTACCCGGATAAATATAAATATTTGAAGGGCTTTGAACTGACGAACTTGAACTTAAAGGGTCTCCAAAATTCCAATCCCAACTTACAATATCTTCTGAATTATCGGTAAATTGCACATCGGCAGGAGCACACCCAGCATCGTGGATATTTGTAAATGACGCATTTGCCTGATACATATGAAAATCTTTTACATAAGTATCAATACATCCCTTATTATTAGTTACAGTTAAACTAATTGTTTTTGTTCCTTTTGATGTATATAAAATATTTGTTGGGTTATGGTCGGTAGATGTTGCAGGAACAGCATCTGTGCCAAAATCCCATTGCCAATTTACAATATCGTAATTTTGTAAATATTGCGAATTATCGGTAAAATTTATATCGTAACCTGTACAATAAATTGAGCCATCAATACTCAAATTAGCATCTAATTTAGGTACTGTGATAATATTATTTTTTTGAATTTCATCAATACAACTCATATCATCAGTGACTTTTAGAGATATTGATTTTAATCCAAAATCGCTGTAAGTTACATTAATAGGATTTTCATTTGTTCGTGTAATAGTTTGTGGATTTGCATCTATACCAAAATTCCATTCAAAAGTTATATTTGTATTTGAATTAGGATTTGATGATGTGGTGCTTGTAAAAGCAATAGATTGATTTGGTTCTATACAAACAATATTATTATCTGTATTTTGACTTAGCCAATCGAAATCGGCTTTTGGACCACGAACATCAATATAATCTATCTTAATTTTTGTTCTATTACAATTTATATCATCATCGGTAATAAGTGTAATAGTTTTTAAGCCATTAGTAGAATAAATTATAGGCGGAGGTGTTGCTCCAATATATGTTGCAGGCGAAGCTCCATCACCAAAATCCCAAGTATAACTTATTGTTGGTTGTGTAGAAAATGAAGTATTTATAAAATTAACTTCGTCTGTATTTCTACAAACTATAGTATCGTTTGTTTTAAAATTTGTGTTACCAGCTTCTACAGTAAAAGAATGAGCAACATTATCAGAACAAGTTGAATTATAATTTTTTACAAATAATTGAACATCATAAACACCTAAAGCAAAAAAACTATGTAAAACATCAGGATTATTACCAGTAGCCCAATCATTTTCAGTAGGTCCAGGAAAAAATGAACCATCACCAAAATCCCAACGATATTCATCAACACCTTCGCTTAAGTTATCGCCATCAAATGCTGTGAATGGAACATCTAAGGCACCATTACAACTACCAGGTGCATTTGTAAAACGTGCAACTGGATAATCAATATCAACTTGTTCGGTATGCATTGATGATGCACAACCTTTATTAAAAACAGTTAATCTTGCCGTAAAAGGAACACCATTATCTTGAGTATCATCAATATAAACATGATTTGGATAATTTAAACCTGGTTTTTCTTGAGGATTTCCTCTCATCACAATTCCATCACCAAAATTCCAAACAAGGCTATCAATTGGTGCTGATGATAATGGGTCGGATGTAGAATGATTAGTAAAATGAACAGGTGTATTAATACATAAATCAGTTTGTGAAACCGTAAAATCAGCCGTTGGAGGTAAACCACGCTCAACAGCTTCGTATTTTATTATAGTATCAGTACAACCAGTCTCTGTTGTGATAATTAATTTTACATCAAATTCACCTTCATTAGCATAAACAAACGAAGCTGTACTTGATGCACCAGATTGGTCTATTGTACCATCATTTTCAAAATCCCATTCATATTTTACAATAGTATTTTCGCCTGTTGGTAATAAATTTATTGAAGAATCAGCATCGAAATCAGCCTGTAAACTAAAACAACCATCTTCTCCTGCTATTACATCAAATTTAGCCTCGGGATATTTTATTACTAAACTATCGTAAATAGCATCTTCGTAACATCCATAAATATTTAT
>CAZRWZ010000047.1:0-13437 GCA_964603745.1 uncultured Bacteroidaceae bacterium
GTAATCTAACAAAGTATTTATGGAAAAAGAACAATATGCGTATTATTATACCGAAAACAGAGTTGGATACATAGTATTAAACCGACCCGAGAAAAGAAATGCTTTATGTCCGCAATTAGTTAAAGACTTAAAAAAATTATTTTCTTTTGCCGAAAACGACGACAAAGCAAAAATTCTAGTTTTAAAAGCAGAGGGGAAAGCATTTTGTGCCGGTGCAGATTTGGCTTATCTGCAAAAACTACAAAATAATTCTTACGAAGAAAATTTAGCAGATTCTAATAATTTAAAAGAATTATTTCAGCAAATTTATTCATTAAAAAAAATTGTTATAGCACAAGTAGAAGGTTCTGCAATAGCCGGAGGAGGAGGATTAGCAACAGTTTGCGATTTTGTTTTTGCAGTACCTGAGGCTAAAATTGGTTTTACCGAGGTAAAAATTGGTTTTGTTCCTGCAATAATTTCTGTATTTATTGTCAGAAAAATAGGCGAAGCAAAAGCCAAACAATTATTACTTACCGGTGATTTAATATCAATGCAAGAAGCAAAAAATATAGGTTTAATAAATTACATTACTGATAACAATATAATTAGCAATGAGGTAATGAAATTTGCCGATAAATTATGCAACAATAATTCAGCAGACTCTTTAAATCTTACAAAAAACTTATTAGCTAATATTTGGGATAAAGAATATAGCGAGGCTCTTGACCTTGCTGCAGAAATAAATGCAAAATCTAGAAATACAAAAGATTGCAAAAAAGGAATTAGCAGTTTCTTAAATAAAGAAAAATTAACTTGGTAAGTGTGTTTTTATTTTAAACTGTTAAAAATAATGGTTCATAAGATATAGTTTTTTAAATATCTTATTTAAAAAGTTAAATATTTTTTATATTATTGTAACAAATTAAGTTATTTTAGAAATTAAATGAAGAAAACAGCAGTATTCATTATAATAGTATTGTTTTTTTGGTCTTGTGATAGTTCAATATTCTCAGGCAAGTTGAGTGAAGGAATTATTACATATAGTTTAGAATATCTTGACGATGAAAATGAAACACCAATAATAGACCTTCTTCCAACAGAAATGACAATCACTTTTCAAAAAAACTATTCAATTCAGGTTGTTGAGGGGTGGATGGGTATATTTAGAATAGCAGGAATAAGACACAACAAAGAAAACTCTAAAACAGCATTGCTTAAAATAATGGCAGATAAATATATTTATACTGTATCAGGAGATGGAGAAGCATTTGGATTTAACCCTATGAAAGGGAAAAAAATTACGTACGAAAAAGAAACAAAAATTATTGCAGGTTACACTTGTAAAAAAGCAACAGTTAAATGGAATAACGAAACTTACGAAGTGTATTATACAAACGAAATTAAAATTAACGATCCAAATTGGAATAATCCATACTCTGAAATAGACGGAGTATTACTTGAATATCAAATAGATATGTTTGGCATAAGAACACAAATCACAGCCGAAAAAGTAGAAGAAAAAGATATTGAAGATGAAACTTTTGATATTCCTGCCGATTATAAAAAAGTAAGCAAAAAAGAAATGGAAGATGTTATCAATAAACTAATGTAAACTTGTAACAAATTAAAATAAATAAACGTCATAAAAAAAATTAAATTTAATAAGAATGAAGAAAATTACTATTTTAACTTTAGTTCTAACAATGATGTTAGGATTTAGTGCAACTGCCAAGAAAAAGCCAACAGGTTTTGCCGGAACAATTAGCTTTAGTATAAAATACGAAGGGCGTGAACTTTCAAGCGATGAAGAAGCTCAAATGCCAAACAAACAAATGGTGTATTATACTGCTAATAAAACTATGACAAAAATTATAACACCTATGGGGTATTATAAAACAGTTATGGACTACACAACAAACAAAACAACTGTTATTATAGAAATGATGGGGCAATCAATGTATGGTTCGTTTGACAAAGATGAATTTAAAAAAGAAGGCGAAAAAGACCCTGAAATAACAGTAAATAAACTAGATGCTACAAAAACTATAGCAGGTTACAAATGCAAAAAAGCAGAAATAATCACAAAAAAAGACGAAAAAGAAGTAAAAATTATAGTTTATTATGCCGAAGATTTAATACCTTTTAATAAAGAAGAAGAATATAAAGATATTAATGGAACAATTTTAGAAACCGAAATTGTTATAGGCGAAGGTGATGAAGAACTAACAATGATTACTACAGCTACCGAAGTTAAAAAAGGCAAAGTTAAACCTGTAGAATTTCTACAGCCATCTGGAGCAACAGAATTAACAAAAGAACAGTTAATGCAAATGGGTGGGATAAAATAATAAACCTATTTATATTAAAGAACTGCCCAAAATATTCTGTTTTGGGCAGTTTTTTTATATTTTTGTTTTTGTAATGAGATATTATACAGATTTTTTAGTAATAGGTTCCGGAATTGCAGGACTAACTTACGCTCTTAAGGTAGCAGAGCACGGAAAAGTTATTGTTTTATCTAAAACAGAACTTGTAGAAACTAACACACAATATGCTCAAGGAGGTATTGCCGCTGTAACCGAAAAATACGATAGTTATGAAAAACATATAGAAGATACCCTAAAGGCAGGAGCTAAACTTTGCAAAAAAGATGTTGTTAAAATTGTTGTAAAAGAAGGCAAAAAACGTATTAACGAATTAATTAGTTGGGGAACAGAATTCGACAAAAAAGCCACAGGAAACTATGACTTAGCAAAAGAAGGCGGACATTCAGAAAACAGAATTTTTCATCATAAAGACAATACAGGATTTGAAATACAAAGAGCTTTAATAAAAAAAATAAGACTACATAAAAATATCAAAATATTAGAACATCATTTTTCTATTGATTTACTCACGCAACATCATTTAGGGCAAGAAGTTAAGCGTAGAAACGGAAATATAGAATGTTATGGAGCTTATGTTTTAAATCTAAAAAACAACAATATAGATACAATTATTGCAAAAACTAGTTTTATAGCAACAGGCGGAATAGGAGAAGTTTACCAAACGTCAACAAATCCGAAAATTGCTACAGGAGACGGTATTGCAATGGTTTACAGAGCTAAAGGGATAATTACAAATATGGAATTTGTACAATTTCACCCTACATCGCTTTATAATACTAAAGAAAGACCATCGTTTTTAATTACCGAAGCCCTAAGAGGAGCAGGAGCAATTTTAAGAACAAAAAAAGGCGAAAAATTTATGCACAAATATGATACACGTGGCTCTTTAGCTCCACGCGATATTGTTGCAAGAGCTATTGATAATGAAATGAAAAGCTGTGGTAATCCTTTTGTTTATCTTGATGCTACTAATGTTGAAAAAGAAATTTTACATAATCATTTTCCTAATATTGTAAGTAAGTGTAAAAGTTTAAATATTGATATCACAAAAGATTATATCCCTGTTGTTCCTGCTGCACATTATATTTGTGGAGGAATAGATGTTAATTTAAAAGCAGAAACATCAATAAAATATTTATTTGCAGCCGGTGAAGTAACTTGCACAGGTTTGCACGGTGCTAATCGCTTAGCATCTAATTCTTTGCTCGAAGCAGTTGTGTTTTCAGATTTGGCAGCAAAATCGGCAATAGATACAATTAAAAACATAGAGTTTATTAAAGGAATTCCTTGTTGGAACGACGAAGGGACTTCTCTCTCCGAAGAAATGATTTTAATAACTCAAAGCAAAATTGAGTTACAAGGAATTATGTCTAATTATGTTGGTATTGTAAGGTCTAACCTACGTTTAAAAAGAGCTTTAGACAGATTAGAAATAATATATAAAGAAACCAAAGAATTGTATGAAAAATCGGTTGTAATTAAAGAAATTACCGAACTAAGAAATATGATTAACATTGCTTATTTAATAATTAAAATGGCAAAGGATAGAAAAAACAGTGTAGGTTTGCATTACACAATCGATTATCCGCCAAAACAATAGATAATTAAAAAACATTGCAAGAAATATTAAAAAACATATTTTTATACCACGACAAAAATCCACTTTTGTTTACACAATTGTATTTTTGGGGCTTTTTTATAATTGTTTTATCCATATTTTCATTAATTTATAAAAACAGAACAAGAAGAAACGCTTGGTTATTTATTGCAAGTTTGTTTTTCTATTACAAAACAAGCGGGTTTTTCTTTTCAATACTTTTATTTTCTACTATTACCGATTTTTTTATTGCCAAAGGAATTTACTCGTCAAAAACCAAAATAAGCAAAAAATTATTAGTCGCACTTAGTATCTCTATAAATATTTTGGTATTAGCTTTTTTTAAATATGCCGATTTTTTTGTCGATAATTTTAATCTGATTTTTGATACAAACTACCAGCCTATCAATATTTTTGCACAGTGGACAAACTCTTTGTTCAGTTCACATTTCACTGTAGACAAGATACTTCTACCTGTTGGGATTTCGTTTTACACATTCCAAACAATTTCGTATTCTATAGATGTTTTTAAAGAAAAAATAAAACCTGTTAAAAGCATTTTAGATTTTGGTTTTTATGTTTCGTTTTTTCCGCAACTTGTTGCAGGACCTATTGTTCGTGCAGCCGATTTTGTGCCGCAACTTTTTCAGGATTTTAAACTTACCCGACGAGAATTTGGTCACGCATTGTTTTTAATTCTTAATGGCCTGATTAAGAAAGTGATAATTGGCGATTATATTGCAGTAAATTTTATCGACAGGGTTTTTTCTAACCCAACAATGCACACAGGTTTTGAAAATCTGATGGCTCTTTACGGATATTCATTGCAAGTTTATGCCGATTTTTCGGGATATACTGATATTGCAATTGGTTTAGCATTGCTTATGGGATTTCGTTTGCCTGTAAACTTTAATTCGCCATACAAAGCTACAAATGTAGGCGATTTTTGGAAACGCTGGCACATATCACTTTCATCTTGGTTAAAAGATTATTTATATATCCCAATGGGAGGTAATAAAAAAGCTACGGCATTCACTTATATCGCTTTAGCAATAATTTTGTTTTTTATTGTAATATTATCTGGTTGGATTTTATTACCATTTATTTTAGCCGGAGCAGCTGTGATAATAGCAATTTTAGCAATCTTAATAAAACCATTTAGAAAATGGTTTCATACAAATATAAACATAATGGTAACAATGCTTATAGGTGGTTTATGGCACGGCTCAAGTTGGATGTTTGTTATTTGGGGAGGCTTAAACGGTTTAGGTATTGTAGTTTATAAACTTTGGCGAAAAATATCGCCATGGGAAGGCAAAAAGAATTTTGTTGTTCGCTTTTGGACAATATTTCTAACTTTTAATTTTATAACTTTTACAAGGATATTTTTTAGAGGCGATAGTTTAGAAACCGCACAAAAAATAATGACACAAATATCAACAAATTTTGGGTATAAATTAGCACCTGAGATTATTTGGGGTTTCTCTAATGTGTTTATTGTTATGTTTATAGGTTACTTGGTGCATTGGTTACCTGTGAGTGTTAAAGAGCTTTACAGAGGTGCTTTTATTAAACTTGCTTTGTGGGCAAAACTTGTTGTTGCAGTTATTATTGTATTCGTTCTGTATCAATTTCATACAAGCGAAATGCAGGCGTTTATTTATTTTCAGTTTTAGTAAATATTGATAAGTTAATTTAACAAACAATATTATGATTAACAAGATTTTTAAAAACAGGTATTTTATTACAGGCATACAGTTTTTTACATTGTTTGTGTTTGTTGCAATAATTTATTCGGCAATTGGCGTTTTTACTGATGATGCAGCATTTGCTAAGGTTTTGCGTAATACAAATTTACCGAACTTAATAATTTGGTCGTATTGGTGGCCAATTATAATTTCAACTGCAATAATTTTTGGTAGATATTGGTGTACGGTTTGCCCGATGGAGCTAATAACTTCGTTTTTTGCCAAAATTGGTTTGCGTAGAAAACCAGGTAAAATATTAAAATCGGGTTGGATAATAACTCTGTTTTATGCAATTATATTAATAGTAGGAATTCATAGCTTGGCAATTCACCGTATTCCGCAATATATGGCAATTTATATGTTGATATTATTTGCTGTTGCAGTAATTGTTGGCTTAATTTGGGAAAAACGTACTTTCTGTACTTATGTATGTCCTATTGGGCATTTACTTGGTTTGTATTCAATGTTATCATCAAAAAAACTTAGAGTGAAAGATAAATCTGTTTGTGAATCTTGCGATACTAAATCATGTATCAGTAAATCAAATCATTATAATTTTATTGGGCGTTCGTGTACATCGGAGCTTTATCCTGCAACATTGAAAGACAACAAAGATTGTATTTTATGCGGACAATGTTTTAAATCTTGCAGCTACGATAATATTGCAATTAAAAAACAGAGAATTGCAGCCGACCTTTTTAATAATGTAAAACTTTCGTGGGCGGAGATTGGCTTTTTCTTTATTGTAAGCAGTTTTGTAATTTACGAAATTCTTTCGGAATGGGAAGTAACAAAATCGGTATTAATGACAGTGCCTAAGCTCGTTAACAATGGTTTAGATATTCCAAGTGGTTTTACTGGAACAGTTAAAGCATTGATTTTGTTTATAATATTTCCTGTTATTTTTTATTTCTTTTTTGCTTTATTGAAAAGATATCTTGCAAAAGAAAATATAAAAACTGCATTAATTCAGCTTGTTACAGCAATTTTGCCAATTACGGCAAGTATGCACTTGCTAAAAGCAGTTCTTAAAACAACATCAAGAATTCCATATTGGCAATATGCAACTTCTGACCCAAACGGAGTGAAATATGCCGAAGATATTATGGCAGATAAATCATTATTAAAAAGCGATTTATTATCTAATTTTATTAATCCTGCAATAGATTATTTTGCAATAATTATTATTGTTGCAGGACTTGTATTATCGTTCTACATCATTAAAAACCAAAAGTTTGAAAAGAATATCTCAAAGTATATTTCGGTTCTAGCTCTATTAATATATTTTACTTTGTTTTTAACAAGTTTAATATATTGGAGGTTTTTATAAAAGAATAAGTATTTTTGCAAAAAAGTAAATAAATGGCACAAAAAATATCAATACCAAAAGGAACTCGTGATTTTTCGCCGATAGAAATGGCAAAAAGGAATTATATTTTTGACACAATAAGAGAAGTTTTTAAGCTTTACGGATATGCTCAAATAGAAACTCCTGCAATGGAAAACCTTTCTACTTTAATGGGAAAGTATGGCGAAGAAGGCGATAAACTTTTGTTTAAAGTTTTAAATTCAGGCGATTTTTTAAACAAAGCAAATCAAGAAGCTTTACAAAATAAAGACTCAAATAAAATTACTACATCAATAAGCGACAAGGGTTTGCGTTATGATTTAACAGTACCCTTTGCACGTTGGGTTGTGCAACATCAAAACGATATTTCTTTTCCGTTTAAACGATACCAAATTCAGCCAGTTTGGCGTGCAGATAGACCGCAAAAAGGGCGATACAGAGAGTTCTATCAATGTGATGCTGATGTGATTGGAAGCAAATCTTTATTGAACGAAGTGGAACTTGTTAAAATGACTGATACTATTTTTAATAAACTTAATATTAATGTAATTATTAAAATAAATAATCGTAAAATTTTGCAAGGAATTGCCGAAAGTTTTAACGAAAACGATAAATTAATTGATATTGCTGTTGCCATAGATAAACTTGATAAAATTGGAATTGAAAAAGTTTGCGATGAGCTTCGTTCAAAAAATATTAACAAAGATTTAATTTTGTATTTTCAAGAAGTTGCAACAAAAGAGGGTTTCACAATATCAGAAATTAAAAAATTATTTGCTGATAAAAACTCAAAAATTGGCAAGTTAGGAGTTGAAGAATTAGAATTTATTATCGAAAGGGTCGAGGACTTAGGTTTAAAAGCCGAACTAGATATTGATTTTACACTTGCACGTGGTTTAAACTATTACACAGGAACAATTATCGAGGTTAAAGCCAAAGATGTAGAAATTGGTAGTATAACAGGTGGTGGTCGCTACGATGATTTAACAGGAATTTTTGGTTTAAAAGATGTTTCGGGTGTAGGAATTTCGTTTGGTGCCGATAGAATTTACGATGTTTTGGAGCAATTAGCGGGTTTTCCCGATAATATCACAAAATCAACTACATTGATGTTTGTTAATTTTGGCGAAAAAGAAGCAAATTATTGCACAAAACTTCTTTACAAACTAAGAGAAGCAAATATTTCTTGCGAATTATTTCCAGATTCTGCCAAAATGAAAAAACAAATGACCTATGCAAACAAAAATAATATTCCGTTTGTGGCATTGGTTGGCGAAGATGAGATGAATAATAATCTTATCACATTAAAAAATATGGATAGTGGTGAACAAGAAAAATTAGATATATTGCAAGTTGTAGCGAAATTATCAGTAAAATAAAAATATGATAAAATAATTTGCAGATTAAAACTAATTGCATACTTTTGCAAACTATTTAAATAATTAAATTTGTAGCGATGAAAAAAGGAATACATCCCGAAAACTATAGAATGGTGGTTTTCAAGGACATGTCTAATGATCACACATTTAAGACTAAATCTACTGTGGAGACAAGAGAGACAATAGAATTAGACGGAGAAACATTTCCGTTAGTAAAATTAGAAATTTCGAACACATCACACCCATTTTACACTGGTAAAATGAAACTTGTAGATACTGCAGGACGTGTAGATAAGTTCATGAACAAATACAAAAACTACGGAAAAAAGAAATAATTTATTTCTGATTTCGAAAAATATAGAAAGCTCCATTGATTGGGGCTTTTTTTATATCTTTACAAAAAATAATTATTATGCAAAAAGCTGTTTATCTTATACCTATAACTCTTGGTGACACAGATGTTTTTGATGTTATACCTCAAAACATTAAGGATATTGTTTTAGAAATAGATATCTTTATTGTAGAAAATATTAGAACAACTCGCCGTTATCTTAAAAAAATTGATAGAACAATTAATATTGATAAACTTAGTTTTTTTGAGATAAACAAACGTACTAAGTACAGAGAATTGCAAGCATTTTTTCAAGCAAATAAGAAAACTTCAATTGGAGTTGTATCGGAGGCAGGTTGCCCCGGAATTGCCGACCCTGGTGCCGATGTTGTTAAACTTGCTCACGAAAATAAAATGAAAGTTGTTCCACTTGTTGGTCCATCATCAATTTTAATGGCACTTATTTCATCAGGTTTAAATGGACAAAATTTTGCTTTCAATGGCTATATCCCTATCAACAAATCTGATAGAATTGCAAAATTAAAACAGCTAGAAACACGTTCGTTAAGCGAAAGACAAACACAAATTTTTATTGAAACCCCATTTCGTAACAAACATTTACTTAGCGATATACTTAACACTTGCAGTAAAAGCACCATGCTTTGCATAGCAAGCAATATAACTATGCCCGACGAGTTTATTAAAACAAAATCGGTTGCAGAATGGAAAAACAATATACCAGATTTGGGTAAAAAACCTACTGTTTTTTTAATTCATAAATACAACTAAAGCATTATAAAAATTATATTTATTGTATTGTAAATTTGCCTTTTCCTATAATATTTTCTTTGTGCTTTATTACATAAAAATATATTCCAGATTTAAAATCTTGTCTATCAATTAAATATTCTTTATCAATATTTGTTGTTATAATTATTTTTCCTTGATTGTCATACAGTTCAATTGTGTTATTATTATAATTACTGCTTATTTTCAGAGTTGATGTTTCGGTTACTGGATTAGGAAAAACTGAAGTTATTTGTTTATTATCTTTGTTTTCAACAATATTATTACCCTCACATTCACTATAATAATAGCAATTAGAACTTTTGTCGTTATGATATATTATTGTGTCTGATTGATAAATACAAGTTAAAAATATATCTGTTGCATTCATATAATCTAATGACATTAATAACATACCGTGTTTTATATTACCTAAACCTTTTACCCAATAATCTGAAATAGCATCTTCACCTATACCTATTCTTTTTCTATTTTCACCTGCAATAAACACAGTATCAATACTTTTTACAATACTTTTGTCAAAAATTATAGATTTACTACCATCAAGACCTTCTGAAAGCCAATAATAAGAAACAGTATCATTAATATTAACATTAAAATCAAAAAACAAATATTCTTGATTAGATGTATCGGTGGTAAAAAGCAGCTCTTCGTTTTCAGTTTCTCTTACATATCCCAAAAACTCCCAGTTTTCAGGATATTCTTCTAATGAAGAAAACACTTTTCTATAGTGTAAAGAATTAATTAATGTATCTCCGCTAAATTTGACACTTCTTGTATATTCTTCTGTTCCATTATAAGGATTTGAACCTGAACAATATTTAACAAAAGCTGTTCTCCACATTTTTGGAGTATCTAAAATGTTTTGTGCTGAAACTAAATTTGCAAATACAATTACAATTAGTACTGTTATTATCCTTTTCATATTTATTAAGTTTTTGTTTTAATTGATGCTAAAGTTAGTAATTTTATTATTAATTAATTACTTTTTTTGATTTTTTTTATAAATTACAGATTATTAAAATCTCCAATAAATCTAAATTCTGTTCTTCTGTTTTTTGCTCTACCTTTTTCGTTATCGCTACCATCGGGATTTTTATTTGGAGCTATTGGTTTGGTTTCGCCATATCCTTTTGCAATAAGTCTGTCTTTTTGCACTCCTTTTCTTATTAAATATTTAACAACACTTTCTGCTCTTTTTTGAGATAATTCTATATTATAATCATCATCGCCTTTGCTATCGGTATGTGATGATATCTCTACTTTAATTCTAGGTATTTCTTGCAAAACAACCAACAATGTTGCATCAATGGTGTCTTTTGCTTCTTGCGTTAGTTCTGCTTTATCAAAAGAATAATAAATATTTACAGGTATCGGTTCTGTTGGTATTGGATTTATTATAACGGTATCTCGCAAAACTGTTGAACGTGTTATTCCCATTGTTGAAACAGGAATAACTTTATCGAAATATCCAAAGTTATCTACTTTAATTTCGTAATTTATATTTGGGTCTAAATCAAATTTCCAATCGCCTGTATTGTTTGAATATCTTGACGAAAGCTCAATTGTTTCTTTACCGTCGGCACTTTTAACACTTAAAACTAATCTTATAGAATCAACTTTTTGTATTTTATTTTTGATACCCATAATTTTATTTATTCTTGCAAAAACACTATTGTCGATATTTGCAATTAAATGACCTTCAAATTTTATATCAATAAATTCGGTATAAGTAAATTCGTAAATATCATCGCAACAAGTTTTGTTTTTTAGAGATATCCCTCCTTCTCTGTTAGAAACAACAAAGCCCTTTTTTTTATTTTGTGCTGATGTATAATAAATATCATCAGTAGAAGAATTAATAGGATAGCCTACATTTTCTGGAGGAAACCATTTTTTAAATTCGCCTGTTGATTTAAAAACGTCTAGTCCGCCAATACCCGGCCAAGCTGTTGAACTAAAATACAATGTTTTTCGTTCGTTATCGTAAAATGGTGTGTATTCTGTACCTTTTGTGTTTATTTTAGAACCACAGTTTTTTGGAGCTTTAAAAGTTTTGTGCCTTTTGTCATAAATTGTGTACCATATATCGTACTCGCCTTTTCCTCCATCTCTATCAGAAATAAAATAAACAACATCTCCTCCTTTTCTCGGGTCGGTGCCAATAGCAGGTTGTGTTGCTGTGTATGATTTGTCGTTAATTGTTTCATTTAGGGCTGTTGGTTTAGTCCATTTGCCGTTTTTATTTTCGCTTTTCCATATATGGCAAATTACATTATTTTTCCAATTTCGATAACATTTATTAAAATAAAACCTTTGTTTGTCGGGCGAAAAAGCTCCGTTTCCTACATCAAAATTTGGGTCGTTAAATTCGTCTAATTCTCTTGTAGTTTTCCATTTTCCATTAATAAACTTTGCTTCGTAAAATTTTCTTTTAGGCATTTTTAAACTATCACCTGTTTTGTAATATTCAACCCTATCGGCTTTTAGCGATGCATACCAGATTGTTTTTTCATCAATAATAATAGGCGAAAATTCTACATGAGCTTTATTTATTGATGTGTCTAAATGTGTTATAGACACTTTTAACGAGCTATCTATTAGGGTTTTGGCTATTTCACAACCTACCACATCAGATTTTACAAGTTTTTTATATTTGCTACGTTCTTTGCCGTTTTTATATTCTTTTATAAAAGAGAGGTAATTCTTTTTTGCTTCATCATATTTTGCTTGGTATTTTAATGTTGAAGCATAATAATAATGAGCTAAAGGATATTTATTTTTGTTATTACGATACACAAATTTAAAATATTCTTGTGCTTTATCGTAATCTCTTGCACGCAAATATAATTCGCCAAGTTTATAAGATACTTTTATGTTTTCGGGTTTTTTTATTAAAAAATATTCGTAATAATCTATAGCAGAATATATGTCGCCAACACGTTCGGCATTTTTTGCATATTTTTTAATTTGCCAAGGCTGTATTTTTTTCATTGTTTCTTCGGGTTGAGAAAAAACATAGAAATTACTGAAACTTATAAGTATTACTAATATTATTAGTTTTTTATTTTTCATCTATAACAATTAAAATCTATCGCAAGGTATTGCTATTTTATTTGGCACAGAACTTTTACTTCTGTAAATTAACGAAAACTCTAAGGCTCCTGCACCATTTGATGCCACTTGCAATGGCGAAATATTTATATCGTAACTTATTCCAATATCCATATTTTCAAAATTAACACCTATTGCAAAAATTAAAGCATCAGATTTGTTTAGTATTGTTCTGATATGTGGACCAAAAAACAAAGATTTCATTTTATAATTGTTTTCGGGTAAATTATATCCAAAGTTTGCTCCTACAATCATATCGCCTGCTCTTTTATGGTTCATATACAACATACGTGGTTTAACAAAAAACTTTTGATTTAAATCTATTTTTGTTCCTATATAAAAAACATGTCGCAAAGGCAAATGGTTGTTTTTGTTAGAAAAATTCTCTTTCGGGTTATTGATATGGAAAATTGTGTATCCTGCTTCGGGTTTTATTTTGCCAAATTGTTTACTCCATATTAAACCAATATTTATATCGGGATACGATAAATTATCATTTAATGCAGTTTCGTTGTTTGGTAACTGATTGTTGAAACCACCAATTCCTATATCGTATTGCGATGGATATGTTACATCGCCACCAAAACTTTTAAGAACGAAACCAATCTGTATACCTGCTTGTAAATTATGGCCTTTATATTCGGTGTAATAAGCTCCTGATAAAAATATTTTATTAACGCTTAAATGTGCACTACCAGATTTGTCGTTTACAAAAAATATTCCTCCTCCAATTTTTTTAGAATG
>CAZRWZ010000048.1:0-5899 GCA_964603745.1 uncultured Bacteroidaceae bacterium
TATAAGTACATATGTTTTAAAAAGTTTGCATTTACAATAGCGTATTTTAGATTAAATAGCTTTGCAACAACTTGTTATGCGTTTCTCAGCAGACCCTAAGTAGTGAAAATCTATAATTTAAGCGAGGCGTAAGCTTGACAACGGCAA
Organism: uncultured Bacteroidaceae bacterium; assembly: GCA_964603745.1. GTDB lineage: Bacteria > Bacteroidota > Bacteroidia > Bacteroidales > JAFGXI01 > CAZRWZ01. The sequence goes on from CAZRWZ010000048.1 coordinate 148, forward strand.
AGCCCTCAACACTATACACTATTAACTATACACTATTAACTATACACTATTAACTATACACTATTAACAAATTCAGCAATTTATTTTTATGCAGATTTATACCAAACAACAAAGCCTGATATAATTATAAACAAGCTTATTAATCCTAATAAAGGAATAACAAGAATATATAAACTGCCAATAAAAACCGAGTAAATTCTTGCTGTATGAAACTCTAAAGCAACATTCCACAACGACATTTTTTGTTTAATTATTTCATCAGGCATTTTTATTTTATTTCCATTTCCGATTTCTATTGCTCCTAATTTGAAATCGAAAAAGAATTCTGTATTTCGTAAATCGCTAGAATATCCTGTTATATCATTATAGGTATCGGCATTTCTTCTAGTTGGTTTAATATATTTTTTCTTTCCTATATAATCAATTAGTTCTCCTGTTTTTGTATTCCACTCAAACAATCCGGCAAACGAACCAACAAGAAGTGTATTTGCTTTTGTTTTTTCAAAAACATTTACTCCCATAACACTAATAGCAGGTTGATTTTCAAACTTTTTTAAGTCGTTTTTAAATCTACTATCGCAATAATAAATACCATCTATTGTGGCAATAATAAATTTATTGTTTTGTTCATCATAAATAATTCTTCGTAGCTTGTCAAGCCAAGGGTTTGTGCTGTCTAGTTTAGTAAACGGAAGTTTAGAAACTTTAGATTCTGCAATTGTAATTAGCAATGGCGGACGAAGAAACATTCCTGTTATTATTGTTATTAACAATATAATTGCTGTTATCCAACCAATTTTATTATGCCATTTTAAATTCCACCTGTTTGTTTTAACAATTTTAGCAGTTTCTTTGTTTTTTTTATGTTGAATTTTTATTCTGTATTTATTCACAAATAAAATAAAACCTGTAATTGTTAAAAACATAAAAATCAAGCCTACTAAATCAACAATTAGCTTGCCTATTGTACCATAAATTTCTCCGCTATGAATTACCCAAAGTGTTTTAAATAAGCTAGCTTTATTATCGTAATGCTCGGGTTTTGGTAAAATTATTGTTTCATATTTTTGATAATCAACTGTTTTTAACAACACAGAGCGTGTCATAACAAACAAGGTGTCGTTTTTTTCTGTTATATCTGTTATTCTTTTTTCGTATGTTGGCAACTCAACTTTTAGCCAAGATTTTTTCAAGATATTATATTTATATAACCCAAAAAAAGTTCCTGCAAACAAAATTCCTTTTTTAGTTTTAAAAACCTTGCATACTTTATGATTATCAACTCCCTTAGGAAAACCTTTGTTAAAATCAACAAAATTAATAGCATTGCTATCGGTTAAATAAACACCAATATTTCCATAAATTAGAACACTATCCTTGTTAATTTTTTCGGTATTTTTAACTGCTGCATTATTCCAATTATTATACAAATGTTCTTTTGGTAATAAATTACGGCTAATATCAATACCTGCAAATAACTCTCTATGATTTAAAACAATACCCGAAAGAGAAAATAATAAAAAGAATAATAAAAATATTACTCCAAGCCATTTGTGATATTTTTTAAAGAATTTAATCATAATTTAATTTGCAAAGGTATAAAAAAGAACGATTTAAAATTAAGAGCTTATCTCAAAAGAATAATTTCAGCGTCATTGCGAGGATTCTGATAACTATCGGAATACGAAGCAATCTGTTAATATTTAAGAAAATATTATTTGCAGATTACTTCGCTTTGCTCGGAATGACTACTTTTGAGACAGCCTCTCTCTAAAATTATTACTCAAAATTACGAGTATCACCCTCTGCCAACTGATATCTAAAAGTAATATAACCACTCTCGCCCAAGTCGTTATAATAATCTTTTATCATAATTTTTGCATACTTCCCTGTTCTGGTTTTCATTACATAAACATTAAGATTTGGGCTGTATGTAGGCGGGTGTGTGTTTTCATCAACTGTAAAAGCATTCTCAAAAACTGTATTCATATCAGTATCTTGATAAATAGGACCTGTTGCACCATTTCCGGCATAAAGAGCATCAACAACAAAAGTATCTGTTGTATAACCTGTTTCATTTGCTGTTGTAACAGATTTAAAATCAACAACTCCTGCATCGTAAGCAGCAGCTAAACCTTGCCCCGAAGTTCCACCGTTTAAACGGATATGACGACTATGAAAAGCAATATCCCAAGCATCAGAAGTTTTAAAATTTGTTGAATCTACGCCTGATACCTCAGCCTTTGTGCTGAAAGAATAATAAACCCAAACATCGGTTTCTACATTGTTTTTTGTTGATAAACTAACTGTTACAGATTTGTCTGTTGCATCAGGTTTTTCTTCTTCTGTTTTGTCTTTTTTACAAGATGTAAAACCTAAGATTAAGCTCAATAGAGCCATTCCTAAAAATTTAATCGAATTTCTCATTTTTCTAAAATTTTAATTAATTAATTATTTACTTTATTTTAAATTACTAAATTATTTACTTGCTGTTTTCTTTTTTTTCTTTCTACCAAAAAAATTATCTACATCAATTTTTAAACTAACAAAACCTCTACGTCCTGGGCTCATAGAAGTATTAAAATCTATTATTGTTGGACGATAATCGAATAAATTTTCTACTCCTATTGTTAAATCAACTGCATTAAAAAGCCTTTGATTTACCACTAATTTCCACATAGAATAAGCATCGTAATACACGTGATAAGTACCAATTAATGTATCTCCTCTAAAAAACACTGTTTCTTCTTTATCAAACTCTTTTGCTCCAATTATAGTGGTAGATAACATAATATTTATCTCATATCTTTTTTTTGTGTATTGATATGATAACTTTATATTTCCTGTATGCGGACTTGTTGACGAAACTAAATCGGCTTGTGGTCTGTTATCGTTTAAATAGCTGTATGCTCCCGACAACATAAAATGTTTTAAAAATTTAATTTTTGATAAGATTTCAAACCCGCTTAACTCAACATGTTTTGCATTTTTATATTGATAAACTGGTCGAGGCATACTATAATCCCACTCACCATCTATTTTATTTTGCAGCCAATTTTTATAAATATTTATTGATGTATTCAGCCAACTTTTAGTATATTCTGTAGAAAAAGAAAGATAATCGTTAGTTTCCGGTTGTAGACTTTCGCTTCCTTTAATTGTAAACCAAGCTATATCCCAATTCATATAAAGTTCTTTTGCCGTTGGCGAACGAAAACCTTTAGCGTAATTCATTCTAAACGACAAATGTTTTAATTTATACATTGTTGATAATTTTGGAGACATATAAGTGCCGAAAACAGAATGATTGTCAATTCTACCACCTACTACTGCATTCCATTTTTTATTAAACTGAATATCATCTTGCACAAAAAACACAGATGTATTCATAGTATGCGATGCTATACTGTCTGCAATAAAAAGTCCGCTTTGCATATACTCGTTAAGATATTCAAAACCTGCGGTTATAAACTGCTTTTTCTTAATTTTAAACGATGATACTAATTTAGGATTAATAAATGTATTTCTATAAACTTTATTTTTTTCAAAAAGCCGTTCGTAAAAATCATATTTATCATAAATATCTTGATGATAAGAGGCTGTAATAGAAAAATCTTTAGATATAGAATATATTAAATTTCCACCAAAAGTATAATCTATAAAATTTAGATATTTTTTGTCAGGCACAAAATCATACTCGTTGTGAGTGTAATATGTACCATTCATATTTAATATAAGTTTTTTATGTAAAGGGATACTAAGTTTTTGACTTATAGTTATATCCTTATAACCCTGAATACCTTTAGGAAACAAACTTAACGAATCGTAAATTACAGTATCTAAATTTATATAATCTTTTACAACAATATTCGTATTATACAGTTGATAAGCGTCAAAACTTTTAGCTACAAAATCTGTTCTGCCCGAAAAGTTTTTAATATTAAACCCAACCGAAGCATTAAAATTAAGATTTGGTAAATCTAAATTCTTTTTAAAATTATAATTTTCATCTTCGTATTTTAAATCAGGAAAATTTATTTCATTAAATTGAGTTGCCTGCATACCGGCAGATATTTCGAGTTTTTTTCTGGTTTTTTTTGTAATGATATTTATAACTCCGCCCATTGCTTGAGAGCCATAAAGTGCCGAGGCTGCTCCTTTTATAATTTCTACACGTTCTACATTGCTTGCATTTAAACGAGAATAGTCAATATTATTTCCTGTTTCGCCTGCTATTCTTTCGCCATCAATTAAAATAAGAATATTTCGCGATTCTAATCCTTGCATTTTTATATCTGCTCCAAAGCCTCCTCGTTGCATCTCTACACCCGGAATATCTTCTTCAATTATTTGTTTCACATTATTAACACCTCTGTTATCTATATCTTTAGAAGTAATAACTTGCGTTATAACAGGTGCATCTTTCAATGCTTTTTCGGTACGTGTTGCTGTAACAACAACTTGTTCCAAGTTAAAAACATCAGCTTGCAACTCATAGGTTTTAGATTGCAAACTGTTTAATGTATCAAATAGTGTTTTGTAACCAACAAACGAAAGTGAAATTACACATTTATCGCTACATTTATTTTCGGCTTCGCCCTGCATATTAGTTGTAGTGTAATCTTTTTTTGAGTTTATTAAACTCTCGAAACAAATGTTTACGTATGGTAAAACTTTTTTTGTTTCTTTATCAACTACAGTTATAGTCGCATTTTGCGAATAAGAAAATATTTGTATTAAAATTAATACTAATATGTATAAATATCTCAAAATTATTAAATATTGAAAGTTTGTAAATTATGTAGAATTGTGATTTTCTTAATTAGTACTTAAATAAAACCCAGTATCTTTAGTTTCTAGTAATAGAATATCAACAACAGTGTTTTAATACTTTTATAAGCACTAATTAAAATAAAAGTTTAAAAATAGCATTAGCATAAACAAACACAAAACTATTGTATGTTAGCATGTTAGAACTAAATTATAAACTTTAATTTATACAAACTTTGGGGGAGCTCTTCCTAAAAATAGTTTTTTATATTGTTCTGTATAAGAACATAAAACTGCGGTAGATGTTATTTTAATAGAGTATGAAAATGGTTTTAAATCTGTTTTTTCAATTTGAATAAAATCGGTATTAAAATTAAAACCTTCATCAAAATATTTATAAGTTTTTTGTTTGCCATCTTTTTTAACTGTTTTATGAATATTAGCAAATGGCGAATGTTGTTGTAAATCTATATGAGAAATTACACGCATGTGCATAGAAACTAAATCGCCAATAATTACCCATATAAATGAGAAAATTATTAAACCTATGTATAATCTACGTTTCATCGCACTATTTCTTTTTATCAAAATTTTATTCGACTGCAAATATACATATCAATTTTTTATTTTTTTATGTTTTTATTAATATTTTTTATGTTTTACATCATACCCCCACCCCCTTAGCTGTCGCAAATATTATTTAGTGTCTGTCCATAAAGTCAAGAGATTGAACTATAAAGTCGAAGAGATTGCTTCGTCATTCTTCCGATAGCTATCGGAATCATTCTTCGCAATTACGGTAGAGTTTGAAGAGGTTAACTCCGTTGAGGTTTTCGCTGTTGCTTCACTATTTGAATTAAGGTGTAGATTATTGGTTATCAACAATTTATAAACCAACAGAGTAAAACCCTAACTTGTGGATATAAGGTGTATGGTATTAATCCAACAAGCTATTATTGTTAGCAAAAAGTCGTTTTAATAA
>CAZRWZ010000048.1:5999-13402 GCA_964603745.1 uncultured Bacteroidaceae bacterium
GTGTATGGTATTAATCCAACAAGCTATTATTGTTAGCAAAAAGTCGTTTTAATAAATCCTGTCTGTTTAATTTTTGCAAACTTTGTTTTATTTGTTTTCGATATTCGTTTTTATACCAGAAAAAATATTTTCGTTGTGCAAGTTTTTCTTGTTTAGATTTTGGCGTATAAATTTTCTTTAAATTATATGGGTGATAGCCCGAATAAAAAATTACGGCTGCCACTGTCATAGGTGTTGGAGTTAGGTCTTGCACCTGCTCTAATTTAAAACCAAGTTCTTTCATAATAACTGCAAGCTCTGCCATTTCCTCTTCGGTTGATGCCGGATGACTTGATATAAAATAGGGTATAATTTGTTGATTAAGATTCAGTTTTTTATTTATTCTATCAAAAATTATTTTAAATTTCTTAAAACTTTCAAAACTTGGTTTTCGCATAATTTTAAGCACATTATCAGAAGTATGCTCTGGTGCAACTTTTAGCCTACCACTTACGTGATGTTGAATTAATTCTTCTGTATATTTTTCGTGCGATTGTTGGTATTTCTGATTTTCATCTAAAAGTAAATCGTAGCGAATGCCACTGCCAATTGTAGCTTTTTGTACTTGCGAGTGATTTCTTACCTCGCGATAAATATTAAGCAATGGTTCGTGGCTTGTGTTTAGGTTATAGCAAATATCAGGATAGATACACGATGGTCGGCGGCAGGGTTCACAAATACTTAAATCTTCGCCTTGCATTTTATACATATTTGCTGATGGTCCGCCAATGTCTGTAACATGACCTTTAAAATCGGGCAAACTCACCATTTTATCGAGTTCTTTCATTACCGATTTTGCAGAACGAGAGCTTATAAATTTACCTTGATGTGCCGAAATTGTGCAAAAACTACAACCACCAAAACAGCCTCTATGCACGTTTATAGAATGTTTTATCATCTCAAAAGCAGGAATATCTCCTTTTTTCCAATATTTTGGGTGAGGCAAACGAGTAAAAGGCAAATCGTAATTATTATCCATTTCTTTTTCGCTAAGTGGCGGATACGGAACATTTACGATTACATATTTTTTATCGCCATAGCGTTGAATAATTTGTTTTGCTTGTAAACTGTTACTTTCAGCTTCTATTACTTTAAAATTACTTGCAAATTTCTTTTTATCTTGCAAACATTCTTTATGCGAATTTATTTCTATAAATTCTTCATCATTGTTTGGTCTTGTGCCAATATATGCTGTTTGTGCTAAGTTTTTAATTTCTTTAATATCTACACCTTTATTGAGTAAATCGGCAATTTTAACAATTGATTTTTCTGCCATTCCGTAAAGCAAAATATCTGCTTTTGTTTCTATCAACACCGATGGTTTTAATTTATTTTGCCAATAATCGTAATGTGTTAAACGTCGCAAAGAAGCTTCAATACCTCCAATAATAAGCGGAACATCAGGATATAAATCTTTTATTATATTAGAATAAACCGTTAAAGCATAATCGGGTCGTTGACCTGCTCTGCCGTCGGGTGTATAAGCATCGTTAGAACGAAGACGTTTGTTGGCGGTATAATGATTTACCATACTATCCATATTTCCGGCAGTGGCAGCAAAAAACAAACGAGGTTTGCCAAATTTTTTGAAATCACGTAAATCGTCTTTGCAATTGGGCTGTGGAACAATTGCCACTTTATAAGAATGTTTTTCTAAAACACGTGAAACCACTGCTGTTCCAAACGATGGGTGGTCGATATAAGCATCGCCGGAAAAGATAATAATATCGGGTTGTTCCCAATTATGAAATTTTAATTCTTTTGCTGTTATGGGTAACCAATCGGTTATCTCATATCTATTTGGATAAATTGCCAATTTTAATATTTTTTTAATGTATTTATAAGATTATAAGGAACTTTCATTGATTGCAAAGATACTTAATCCATTTTAAAAAGCACACCAATTTACAGGTTTAATACCATTAGTTTTTAAATAATTATTTGCCTGCGAAAATGGTTTACTGCCAAAAAATCCACGAGAAGCAGAAAGGGGTGAAGGATGCACCGATTTTATAATACAGTGTTTGTTTTCATCAATAAAAATATGTTTGCTTTGAGCATAATTTCCCCAAAGAATAAAAACAATATTTTCTTTTTTATCGGCAATAGTTTTTATAACATTATTGGTAAAAGTTTCCCAACCTTTTTTTTGATGTGATGCGGCTTGTGCAGCTCTTACAGTAAGGGTTGCATTAATTAATAAAACACCTTGCTCTGCCCATTTTTCTAAGTTTCCATGATTAGGAATTTCGCAATTTAATTCAGAATGTAATTCTTTATAGATATTTCGTAACGAGGGTGGAATTTTTTCGCCTTTTGGAACAGAAAAACACAAACCATGTGCTTGATTTGGACCATGATAAGGGTCTTGCCCAAGTATCACAACTTTTACCTTGTTAAAAGGTGTTTTATCAAAAGCATTAAAAATTAAATTGCCCGGAGGATAAATTGTGTATTGCTTTTTTTCTTCTACTAAAAAGTGTTTAAGATTTACAAAATATTCTTTTTGAAATTCATCAAACAAAATTTCTTTCCAAGTTTCGTGAATTTTAGGTTCAATTTTCGACATTATTTTACCAGTTTCATTTCAAGATTAAACAAACTTTTTTCTATTATTGCTTTTACTAAAATATTATTTTTGTAATAATATGTTATTTTTTCGTTTCTATCATCATCTTCGGTAACAAATACATGTTCTTTAATTTTTTTTATAGGAACAAAATATCCTTTATTATCGGCAAAAACTTTATTAATATTAGGTGGCTCGTTAAAATACATCATACTACCAGTAAAATCAATATCGCCAACAATACTTGAACCTTTTACAAAAGAAAATACTCTGTATTTATTATTTTTGTTTTTATATATTATAACAGAATCTTTTTTTTCGCCATTAAGCATTCTTTCTGATGTTGAATGAGTTAGATGTTTGTTTGTAAATCTACTTTGTGAATTAAATATCATTTCATATTTCTTTATTATCCAAACAACACTTTTGCCATGCACAACTATTGTAGAATGCCCATTATTACTCGTTTTTTTAGCTGTATAAACTCCTATTTCGCTACCAAAAAAATATATTTTATAGTTAAGTGTTTGAGAAAACAACGAACTTGTAATAAAAAGAAATATTAATATGTATTTTATTTTTCTCATTTAATTATTTCAAAAATACACGAAAAAAAGTAGAATCTATACTTAAACGAATAAAAATTTAGTGTATTTTTGAAATCAAAATTATATTTATGAAAAATTATTTTTTTATAATTGTATCAATAATAATTTCAACTAACTTATGTTCACAAAGTTACTTTCAACAAAATGTTGATTATAAAATTGATGTTACATTAATTGATACATCACATATATTAATTGCAAACGAAGAAATTGAATATACAAACAACTCTTTAGACACTTTAAATTTTTTATATTTTCATTTATGGCCAAATGCCTATAAAAACACCGAAACAGGTTTTGCAAAACAAAAAATAAAAGCTGGCGATTTAGAATTTTATCAAGCAGACACTTCGGAATATGGCAAAATTTACGATTTAGATTTTTCGGTAAATAACAATAAAATAAAATGGAAATTAGATAAAGAATTTATTGATATTGCTATTCTTTACCTAAACACACCGCTTTTGCCAAAAGAAAAAATAATTATAAAAACACCTTTTAAAGTTAAAATCCCTGAAAGTTTTTCACGTTTAGGTCATGTAAAAACATCATATCAAATCACACAATGGTATCCTAAGCCTGCTGTTTACGACCTTAGCGGGTGGCATCAAATGCCATATCTCGACCAAGGCGAATTTTATTCTGAATTTGGAGATTTTGATGTAAGTATTACATTACCAGAAAACTATATTGTTGGAGCATCGGGGGATTTGCAAACAGAAACCGAAATTAAATTTTTAGACAGCTTAGCCAAAGCAGGAAAAATAAATCCAAGTTATTGGAAAACGAATGATTTTCCTCAATCATCAAAACAAACAAAAACTATTAGATACAAGCTGAACAATGCACACGATTTTGCGTGGTTTGCCGATAAAAGATTTAAAGTACAAAAAGGCACAATTACACTGCCTCACTCTTTTCGTAAAGTAAATACTTGGATAATGTACACAAAAGATGCAGCAGATTTATGGAAAAATGCAATTAATTATGTTAATGATGCCGTAAAATTTTACTCGCTTTGGAATGGCGATTATCCCTACGATAATTGCACGGCTGTTTACTCAGCTTTGAGTGCCGGCGGTGGAATGGAATATCCTACAATTACGGTAATTGGCGATGCTCAAAACAATATAACCCTTGAACAAATTATTATGCACGAAATAGGGCATAACTGGTTTTACGGAATTTTAGCCAGCAACGAAAGACGTTTTCCGTGGATGGACGAAGGTATGAATTCGTTTAACGAATTGCGTTATATGGAAACAAAATATCCTAAATTAACACTATCAAAAGAAATGGGTGTTGGTAGTGTTAATATTTTTGGATTAGCCGAATACAAACAACGACATATGTATTATTTAAGTTATATGATTACAGCTTTGTGGAATTTAGACCAAGCAATCAACTTAAGTTCTGAAGATTTTTCGCCCATAAATTATGGAGCTGTAGTGTATATGAAAACTGCCTTTGCTTTTTATAATTTATATTCTTATTTAGGCGAAGAAACCTACGACAAAGCAATGCAAAACTATTTTGAAAAATGGAAATTTAAACACCCTCAACCAAATGATGTTAAAAAATGCTTTGAAGAAAGTACGGGCGAAGATTTATCGTGGTTTTTTGATGGATATTTAAGTACAAAAGAAAAAATTGATTATAAAATTTCTAAACTCAAAAAAAATAAAAAAAATGGAACTTATAATCTTACAATAAAAAATAATAGTAAAATTAAATCGGCTTCGTTGTTTAGTTTAATAAAAAACGACAGCATAATTTCTACTACTTGGTTTAAGGGTTTTGAAAATAAAAAAACTTTTAAAATAGACACAAATAATTTTGATAAAATTGTAATAGACAAAGAAATTAAAACCCTTGACATTTACAGTAATAACAATGGAATTCGCCGAAAAGGATTGCTTAAAAAAACCGAAGCTATAAAACTTAGATTTTTTGCAGGAATACCAAAGCAAAATAAAAATGATATTTTTTGGTTACCTGCATTGGCGTGGAATAGTTACAATGGTTTTATGACAGGTATGGCACTGTATAGCAATTTGTTGTTTATAAATAAATTTGAATATTATGCCGTACCAATGTATTCTTGGAAAAACCAACAATTTGCCGGTAGTGGTAGGTTTGGCTACAATTTTTTTCCGTCCACAGGAATAATTAATCGCTATAATATTTTTATTTCGGCAAATCAATATGGGTTATCCGATGAGGATAATTATCAACGATATAAAGCCGGAATAAATCTGTATTTTGACAGAAAAGATTACACAAACAGAACAATTAACAAGTTGAGTTTTAACACCATTATTGCTTCAAACCCTATTCAACTACTTTATTCAAATAAACTTTATGATTATTCTCAATTTTATAATGTAAATTGGGTGTATAAAAACAACAAAACTTTTAATCCATATTATGCTTTAGCAGATTTAGAAATGCACGAAGATTTTGCCAAAATATCGGCAGAAATAAATTATACATTAAACTATTCGGCAGAAAAAACAGGTTTAGATATTAGATTATTTGGTGGTGCATTTCTATATAATAACTCTAATTATGGATTATATAACTTTAATGTTTCGGGCACAAATGGTATAGAAGATTATCAATATAATAATTTATTATTAGCAAGAAGCAGTAATATAGGCACAAGTCTGTGGTCGCAACAATACATTGACAATCAGGCAGGTTTTGCAATATACACACCACTTAGCTCAAACAAATGGCTGCTTGCATTAAACCTAAAATCAAGTATGTGGTTTCATTCGCCATTAATGATTTACGCAAATTTTGCAACTTATGATGGTGCCGGAAAAACTTGGGAAAAATCGCAAACAATTGCTTGGGAAACAGGGGTGCAATTTAATGTTATCAAAAATGTATTCTACTTTTATTTTCCTGTATTTTACTCTAACGATATTGAAATTACAAATAAATTTTATTCCGAAAAATATATTGAAAAAGTACGTTTTGTTATAAAACTTGATATGATAAATCCATCGGAAATGGTAGGAAATATTATTAAAAATACAAAATTTTAAAAAAAATGAAAATTGCTGTTGTAGGAGCTACCGGTTTAGTAGGCACAAAAATATTAAGAATATTAGAAGAGAGGAATTTTCCTGTAGATGAACTTATTCTCGTAGCAAGTAAAAAATCTTTGAATAAACATATACAATTCAAAAATAAAAACATACAAATTGTTGATATTAAAACAGCAATACAATCGAAACCTGATATTGCAATTTTTTCGGCAGGTAGTAGTGTTTCGCTAAAATATGCACCAAAATTTGCCGAACAAGGAACTTTTGTTATCGATAATTCTTCGGCTTGGAGAATGGACGTAACAAAAAAATTAATTATCCCCGAAATAAATGCTGATATTATAACAAAAAATGATAAAATTATTGCAAACCCTAACTGTTCTACAATTCAGATGTTGATGATTTTAGCACCCTTGCATAAGAAATACAAAATTAAACGATTAATAATTTCAACATATCAATCTATAACAGGCACAGGGCAAAAGGCAATAAATCAACACAATAACGAAAGAAGTGGAATTGACGGCGAAATGATTTATCCATACAAAATTGATATGAACTGCTTGCCACATTGCGATAATTTTACCGAAAATGGGTACACAAAAGAAGAAATGAAACTTGTGAACGAAACTCGTAAAATTTTAAACGATAATAATATTATGATATCGGCAACAGCTGTGCGTGTTCCGGTTATTGGAGGACATTCTGAGAGTGTGAATATTGAATTTGAACAAGATTTTAATATTGCTGAAATAAAAAAAATACTCAACAACACAAAAGGAGTTATTCTTGAAGATGATATTTCAAATAATATTTATCCTATGCCAATAAATGCCCATAATAAAGATGAAGTTTTTGTTGGTAGAATTAGAAAAGATTTATCTAATAAAAAAGCTATAAACCTTTGGATTGTAGCCGATAACATTAGAAAAGGAGCTGCAACTAACACGGTGCAAATTGCCGAATATATTATGTTAATTTAACATTGTATGTTCCTCTTTGCAGGTCGGAATAATTGTCTGACGCTTGATTTTATTTATTTAAATAACAATCCCCCTACCCCCCTTTTAAAGGGTGAATTGCTCCGTTTATAAGTTTTGGTTTTATTATTTTAACCTGTTTTCGCATTAT
>CAZRWZ010000049.1:0-13352 GCA_964603745.1 uncultured Bacteroidaceae bacterium
CTAATTAGAGAATTCCCCCTTAATACTTTATCTTATTAATAAAATAAACAATTCTTTTCTTTTTTATTTTATCATTTTCTTTATTTTTTATTTTTTGCTCACCATAAGCAAGGTAGTAATGGTCGTACCAATATATAATATTTGAAAATGATTTTTTTGATTTATCACCTTCATAAGATGTTTCCATGATTTCAGAATTTGTATCTTTAATTATTGTACCATTTTTCATTTCAAATGATTTTGTATAAACTTTAGTTCCTCTACTTATAAAAACTAAATCTACTGTTTCATTATTTTCTTCGGCAACAGAAATAAAGCGTTTTACATAAAATGGTTTATAAGACGACCACATCTCGAATGTTTTATCCCAAATTAATTTACCTTCTTTACTATATTTTGCTATTACAGCATGTGTGTATTGATATCCATCGAATACTGTTCTGTATTTTGTGACATATCTTGTTGTTGTAGCACCATTTACAGTTGATGTAACTGCTTCTTGATAGCGTTCTTGTCTATAAGTAGGATAGTAACACTCTCCTATAAAAATATAACCATCATCTTGAATAATAACGTCATGGTCTGCAATATTGTAATTTATTATTAACTCTTTACCTTTATCTTTTTTCTTGTCTTGCTTCTTTTCTATCTTTTTTTGTTTCCTTTCGGGCAAATAACTCAAAAAATCATCTAAATCTAAAAAGTTGTAAAAGTTAATAAAATTTACTTTTGAATTATAAACTTTACTAAAGAATAAACCTTCAGACATTGAGGTAGATTTGGTAGAATAGGTGCCCGTAAAAATATATTCGTTTTCGCCTATTGGTGATGCAGAAATGCTAGTAATATTTTTAGATATATCTGCCGAAAAATTATAAATATCTTCCTTTTCGCCAAGTTCATTTATTTTAATAACATATAATTCTATTTTTTTGCTACCATCTTTGGCTTCAACATAAACAAAAATTTCTTTTGTTTTTTCAAGCAATTGAATGTTCTGAATATCAATATTCTTACTTTTATATCCTTGTAATATTATTGGAATAAGTTTTGATTTTCCTGTTTTCCAATTAACAGCCATAACAAAACAGTCTTTTTTTACTTGAGAATCAAATATTGCATAATCCCCTATAATTTTCATATCCCAAACATTTAGTTTTTTTGGGAAAACCCCTTTTACCTTAGTAATACCCATTGTAGCAGCATCAACGCTTACAATTATATACTCTCCTTTTTTTGTTTTAAATAACGTATGAGATCTACTATCAGTATTATAAGTTTCATCTGAAAAGTATTTTTTACCGATTAATATTTTTTCTGTTTTTACATGTTCTAAATCAGTGTTAAAGAACTCAAATTTCCATTCAGCCATACCATTAACAATATCATCTTTTTTAGATGCCATCATTAATCCTTTGTTGCCAAATTCATATATTTCTTCGTTGCTATAACCATCTTTTACAGCAAATTCTATTCGCTTTTCGTATTTTACTTGTGCTATGCTTGAAATAGCAAAATACAAAAAAGATAATGTTAAAATTATTGTTTTCATATAGATATTATTTTTATTCCATTTTTAAATTTTTATTCTAAATATAATTTAATATTTTTTGCTGAATTGGAAAGAAAATCAACAAATAAAAGAAGGTTGATACACAATTGTATAGTGAATCTCCTATCAAATTACAATGATAATTTTATGAAAAATTAACTTTTTTCATAAAACAAATATAGAAAAAATAAATAAAAAAAGCCCGCATAAAGCGAGCTTTTAAATAAATATTTTCAGAAGAAATTAATCTTTTGCCGAAGCAACTAAAAATTCTCTGTTTAGTCGTGCAATATGAGAAATTGAAATTCCTTTAGGGCATTCTATTTCGCAAGCACCAGTGTTAGTACAATTACCAAAACCTAATTCGTCCATACGAGCAATCATTGCTTTAGCTCTACGGTTTGCTTCAATCTTACCTTGAGGTAGAAGAGCAAGTTGAGAAACTTTATTTGCAACAAATAGCATAGCCGATGAGTTTTTGCAAGTAGCAACACAAGCCCCACAACCAATACATGTTGCTGCGTCCATTGCTTCGTCTGATTCTATTTTTCCGATAGGAATTGCATTTGCATCAGGAATTCCACCTGTGTTAATAGAAACATATCCACCTGCTTGTAAAATTTTGTCATAAGCAGTACGGTCAACCATTAAGTCTTTAATAATTGGAAAACCACCAGAACGCCATGGTTCTATTGTTATTGTATCGCCATCGCTAAATTTACGCATATGCAATTGGCAAGTAGTTATTTCTGTATCTGGTCCGTGAGCTCTACCATTAATATAAAGCGAACACATTCCGCAAATACCTTCTCTACAATCGTGGTCGAAAGCAACAGGTTCTTTGCTTTCTGCAAGAAGTTGCTCGTTAAAAACATCTAACATTTCAAGAAACGAAGAATCAGGAGTTATATCCTTAATATCGTAGGTTTCAAACTGACCTTTTGATTTGGCATCTTGTTGACGCCATATTTTTAGTTTTAAATCCATTTTTCTAAATTTTACTTGTAATTTCTTACTTTAACTTCAATAGCTTCAAATTTAAGCTCTTCTTTATGTAATTCTGGTTCTACATCGTCTCCTTTGTATTCCCAAGCTGCTACATAAGTAAAGTCTTTATCGTTACGCATCGCTTCACCTTCAGGAGTTTGATGTTCTTCACGGAAGTGACCACCGGCAGATTCTTCTCTGTGAAGAGCATCTCTTGCCATAAGTTCACCTAATTCCATAAAGTCAGCTACTCTGTTAGCTTTTTCTAATTCAAGATTTAAACTATTGGCTGTTCCAGGAACTTTAACTTCTTTCCAAAACTCTTTTCTTAATGCTTGAATTTTTTCGATAGCAGTTTGTAAACCTTCTTTTGTTCGTGCCATACCAACATAATCCCACATAATGTGACCTAATTCTTTGTGTAAAGAATCTACAGTACGAGAACCTTGAATACCCATTAATTTGGCAATATATGTGTTCACTTCTTCTTCAGCAGCTTTAAATTCTGCAGATTCTGCAGTGTTCATACGTGGTGTATGAATTTCGTCGGCTAAATAATTCTGAATTGTGAAAGGTATTACAAAATAACCATCGGCTAAACCTTGCATAAGTGCAGATGCACCTAAACGGTTTGCACCGTGATCAGAAAAGTTTGCTTCTCCTAATACAAATAAACCTTCTACGGTAGTTTGTAGCTCGTAATCTACCCAAACTCCACCCATTGAATAATGGATTGCAGGATAAATCATCATAGGAGTTTTGTATGGATTTTCATCAACAATTTTCTCGTACATTTGGAATAAGTTGCCATATCTTTCTCTAATAGCATCTTCTCCTAATCGTTCTATTGCCGATTTAAAATCAAGATAAACAGCCTGACCTGTTCCAACACCAAAACCAGCATCACAACGCTCTTTTGCTGCACGTGATGCAACATCACGAGGGACAAGGTTACCAAAAGCAGGATATCTTCTTTCTAAGTAATAATCTCTATCATCTGCCGATAAATCGGTAGGTTTTAATTTACCTTCGCGGATAGCTATTGCATCTTCTTTCTTTTTAGGAACCCAAATTCTTCCGTCGTTTCTAAGAGATTCCGACATCAAAGTTAATTTTGATTGAAAATCGCCATGAACAGGAATACATGTTGGGTGAATTTGAACGTAACAAGGGTTAGCAAAGAATGCACCTTTTTTGTATGCTTTCCATGCTGCAGAACCGTTACTTCCCATTGCATTTGTTGATAAGAAAAATAAATTTCCGTATCCACCTGTTGCAAGAACAACTGCATGACCAAAATGAGATTCTATTTCACCTGTGATTAAATTACGAGTGATAATTCCTCTTGCTTTTCCGTCAATTTTTACAATGTCCATCATTTCAGAACGATTGTACATTGTACAAGTTTTTGCTTCAATCTGACGGTTTAATGCTCCGTAAGCACCTAATAATAATTGCTGACCTGTTTGACCACGTGCATAGAATGTACGGCTAACTTGTGCACCACCAAAAGAGCGGTTTGCAAGTAATCCACCATATTCTCGTGCAAAAGGTACACCTTGAGCAACACATTGGTCGATAATATCATTACTTACTTCTGCTAAACGATATACGTTTGCTTCACGTGCACGATAATCGCCACCTTTTACTGTATCGTAAAAAAGTCTGTATATTGAATCCCCATCGTTAGGGTAATTTTTTGCTGCGTTAATTCCTCCTTGAGCTGCAATTGAGTGAGCTCTACGAGGCGAATCTTGATAGCAAAATACTTTTACTTTAAAACCTAATTCTCCAAAACTAGCTGCCGCTGATGCTCCTGCTAATCCTGTTCCTACAACAATAATGTCAATTTTACGCTTATTGGCAGGGTTCACTAAGTTTTGATGAGCTTTGTAGTTAGTCCATTTTTCGGCTACTGCTCCTTCTGGTATTTTTGAATTTAATTTTGTCATAGCTTAATTATTTCCTCCAAATAACATTAAAAAAATAGGTATAATAGCAAATCCACTTGCAACAGCTATTGCATATAAGTAACCAACTACGGTAAGTCGTTTTCTCCATAAATCGTTACTAAAACCAACAGTTTGGAATGCTGACCAAAAACCGTGAGTTAGGTGTAATCCTAAAGAGATTGAACCTAATACATAAACAGCTGAATAAACCATGCCCAATTGTGGGTCTCTAAATAATCCAACTACTAATGCATAAGCATTTTCCATCATTTCACCATCTATATTTACTTCGCTAAGTAAAGGTGAGCCTGTTACTTTAATTTTCCAAAAGAAATTGAAAATGTGAAGTACCAAAAATGATAAAATCATTGCACCAAGAATATACATATTCTTTGATGCCCACGAACTTTGATGAGAGTTTACTGTTTTGTTGTAACTCTCCGACCCTCTGGCCTTTTGGTTTTGCAATGTTAATATGCTTGCATATAGGATATGAATAATAAACCCTATTGCTAATGCAGGTTGCATAACCTGAATTATAGGATTTGTTCCCATAAAATGCGAAACAATATTAAATGCATCAGCACCTAAAAGCAAAGCAAGGTTTGCAGTTAAGTGCACCAATAAGAATATAACAAGGAATAGCCCTGTTACACTCATAATTAACTTCTTACCTATTGAAGAAGACAAAAATCCACCCATAATTAAAAATTTAATTTGTTAATTATATTAATATTAATTTTAAACTAAATCGGAAATAATACTTGTTAAAAAGTATTACTGAACGCAAATTTATATTTTATATCGATTAAATTTAATGTTGAGCAACATCATTATGCTAATTTATAATTATTTTAAACAGTGACGATTATCAATATATTTATATTTAGATATTTAACTATTTTATTCTAAAATTATTTTTGTTGTAAAATTATCAATTTTAATAAAATAAACACCTTTTTCCATCTCAGAAAGATTAATTTTTGCAGAATTATCATCAATAAATTTAGTTAAAACTGTTTGTCCGGAGATGTCACTTACATAAATATTATGTATAATTTTATTGTAGTTTATGTTAACAATTCCTGTTGTTGGGTTAGGATATACAGATACTTCATTGTTTGTAATGGTTTCGATATCATCTAATTTGGTTGTTTTGTAATTTAGTTTCCACCCTGCACCAGAAGAATTTGGCGATGTGGTAAAAGTAATAATTGCTACACCCGAAGGAACTATTACTTCTGTTGGAGGCTCGTTTATTGTAAATTTTGCTATTAAATTTGCTCCACTTGGAGCATCTTTAAAAATCCTTACATTATCAAAAGTGTTGTTAGTGTCTAAATTAAATTCAGTAAAATTTATTTTTATTGCTTCGGCTTCGGGTGGTTCTATAGACCATTTGCAGCTAGTGTTTGGTTCGTAATTACAGGCTTTGCTGCCGTCGCTTATTGTACCAATGGTATCTGTATGGATATCACCAAATTTACAAAAATCTGCAAAATACGATATTTTCCATCCTAGCCCTTGCAATGTGTTATCACTAAAAAATTTAATCATTGTTTCTCCGCTAACAGTAGTAATAATATCTGAGTTATACATCCATGATAATATTGGTTCTTCGCCAAGTGTATAGTATTGCAATAAAGTGTTTTCGGTTTCGTTGCCATCATATATAAAAAGTGTGTCGTTATTTTCTAAGTTAAACTCATCAAAATATACATCTAGCATTTTACCGCAAGTTGGGTTTATAATCCAAGTACATTCTTGGTTAGGTTCATATTTTTGTATGCCGCTACCATCGCTAAGCGAACCAATAGGATAGTCAATAGTTTTAGTGCCTGAACATGTTTCGGGATAATACGAATAGTTAATTGTATCAGGATAAATGTCTTTAATTAGTTCTTGACAATATGTAAATTGATATGAGCCAGGTGTTATATCATTTGTATAAAACCATCCATCGTAAGAACCACCCCAACCAAAATTAAAATGGTAATAGTCTGGTCCATCGTAGCCATCGCAAACAAATGCATGACCGCTTTGAAAACTTGTATCTGCCCACCCTGCATAATATAATGGTTTGTTAGCTAACAAGTTTGTAACAACAATACTATCCCAATTTAAATTAGTGCTATCGCGATAAACATATTGTGTTTCGGGGCAGTATTTAAAATATGTTTTTAAAGAATTATCTACACTATGATTCCAAACAGATGAACCATTAGGTCCATATGTCATATCAAAGCTAACTCCTAAATGATATAATAGCAAAGCTCCTGCATCGCTATAATTTGTGAATTCATATGGCATATTATTGTAATCGTAATTTGCTAATGAAAAGTCTTCGGTAATTGTACCATATCCGGGGCAATTGTAAGTGTGTGAGCCTGTGCCTGATTGTGGAAAACGATGATAATATAAGATTTGTGCCGTAGCTGTGGCTACACAACCTGTAAGACAATGCCCATCGAAACCCGCAGCATTTTCGGGGCATGATGCATTATAATATGTTTCTTGTTTCCATTTTGAGTTAATAAGGGGTGGTATTAATGTATCGGTAATATCTCTAAACGATTTTATATCAGTATAAAGCAATTCGTTCCATTTATTAAGATTATCTGTATTTTTAATTTTATTTTTATTAATGTAGTTTATTTGTTCTTTATATCTTTTTAACCAAAAATCTACTGCGGGGGGCATTTCTCCTTCAAATTTTGTATCGAACGAATATGCGAGAATTGGGGTCGCATTTTTATTTGCACTTACTATTATATAGCTGTTTTTTGTGAAGTTAATTATATAATAAAGTGCTGTGTTATTTTCAGAAATAGTTTCAGACGAAGAAATTTTAATATCGTTATACTTTAAATTTTTAATTCTGTTTTCTCTTTGAAAGAGATATTTTTTCCCAACTAGTTTTGCTTCTGACTTACTTATTGTTTGGGTATTTGCCCAAACGGAACTTAATATTAATGTAAATAAAAATAATTTTTTCATACTTTGAATTTATAAATAGTACTTGTCTATAAACTCAAGTGTCTGCTGTAGAAAGTTCAATCTCTTGACTTTATGGACAAGCACTAAATAGGCAACACTCTTTTATTTTATTATTTTTTATATTACTTGAAAGTAATATTTTCTATTTTTATTAATTTGATTGTAAAGTTAGTAAATAATTTTAGATAATAAAAATGTGATGTGCCTCATAGCAAGCATAAAACTATGATTTTAATATTTGTAAATGCAAACTTATAAGTACATATGTTTTAAAAAGTTTGCATTTACAATAGTGTAGTTTAGTTTAAGTGGCTTTGTAATAGCCTGTTATATGTTTTTCGGCAGACCCTAAGTAAAAAACAATTACTTGCTTGAGGGCTTTGCCATTAATTTTCTAAAATCAGAATTATTAACGCTGTTTAGTATAATTTTGTAATTTGCTTAATAAGTTCTATATTTGAGTTATTATTTTATATAAAATACTACACATATGAAAAACCTTTATTTTACAATATTTTTATTGACAGTATCAACCTTTATTTTTGCTCAAAATATTAAAATAAATCTTAAACCTAACAAAACAGAATTAACAACTATTTTAAATAAAAAATCGGGAATTTCTTTTAAAGCAACAATAAATAAGCTTGTTGTTAGAGAAACTAAAGTAAAAAATCTTGATTTTTTTAAATTAGCCGACGAAGCTTTTGTAAATAATCCGCACATAGCTTGTCCTAATATTCCTGTTATTACTAGGTTGATAGAAATACCTCTTGGGGCAGAATTATCTGTTAATACTTTTAACATACAAGAAGAAACTATTAATTTAAATGATTATGAAATAACAAAACAATTAGTTCCTGTTCAGCAAAGTGTATCTAAAAGTGAAGATGATAGCCAAGTAGAATTTGCTAAAAACGAAAGCATTTATAATACAAATGCTTTTTATGGAAACGATTTAGTGAAAGTTGAAATACTTGGGATTTTCAGAAACAAAAGAATTGCCCGATTAAGTATTTCGCCATATCAATATAATCCGATAACAAACGAAATAAAAGTTATTTATAATTTTTCGGCAAATATTTCTTTTATTCATGCCGATTATGAAGCAACAAACAAATTAAAAGCAAAAACAGCATCAGTTTATTTTTATGCAAACGATAAATTAACTTTAAATACAATTGAAAATCAAAGCAAAGACGCAATAACACATTATCCTACAAAAATGGTAATTGTTGCAGACCCAATGTTTGAAACTCAATTGCAAGATTTTATTAACTGGAAACGCCGAAAAGGTTTTACAGTAATTGAAGCATACACTAATAACCCCGATGTTGGTACAACTACTGGTGATATAAAAAATTATTTAAAAGGACTTTATGATGCAGGAACAGCATCGGACCCTGCACCTTCGTTTGTGCTTTTTGTTGGCGATGTTGCACAAATACCTACTTTTAACGGAACAACAGCAAGTCATAAAACAGATCTTTATTACTGCGAATACACAGGCGATTTTTTTCCCGAAATATACTATGGTAGATGGTCGGCACAAAACACATCGCAATTGCAAGCACAAATCGACAAATCCTTAGAATACGAACAATACACCATGCCCGACCCTTCTTATTTAGGGCATAATCTTCTTGTAGCCGGTGTTGACCAAGAAGGAGGAGACCCAGGTGGATTTTCTTCAATTCATGGCAATGGGCAATTAGAATATGGAATGAATAATTATTTTAACACAGCTCATGGCATTTCGGTTTACGAATATCTTTATCCCTTGTCTGATGAACCGGTAAGTGTTCAAAATATTAAAAATGATTTTAACTCAGGTGTTGGATTTACTAATTATACAGCACATTGCTCGTCAGATGGTTGGGCTAATCCGAGTTTTTTAGTATCTGATGTGTCAAATTTAACAAATAATCACAAATATGGATTGATGATTGGAAATTGTTGTGAATCAAACACATTTGCTGTCAATACTTGTTTTGGCGAAGCCATATTAAGAAAAGCTAATGGTGGCGTAGTTGGTTATATTGGTGGGTCTAACTCAACATATTGGGACGAAGATTATCACTGGGGAGTTGGAGCTCAGAACATTCAGGCTGATCCGGCAGTAAATTACAATGCAGCAAAATTAGGAGCTTACGACAAAGCATTTCACGACCACGGAGAAACAGAAGACAAATGGTTTGTAACAAATGCCGCAGTTCTTGTAGGCGGAAATTTTGCCGTAGAACAAGCTAACGACTCAAAACATAAATATTATTGGGAGATATATCATTTAATGGGAGACCCATCAATAATGAATTATTTTGGAGTGCCTGATGCTTTAAGTATTGATTATGCAAATGCAATTACAACAGAACAAACAACTTTAACAGTTACCACCGAAGAATATGCTTATGTTGCTATATCGCAAAATAATGTGCTTTTAGATGCACAATATACAGGAGCAAATACTTCTGTAACACTTTCTTTTCCTGCTTTTGCTTCGGTAGGAACTGCCGATATTGTTGTTACAAAACAAAATCGCCAACCACATATCGGAACTATTGATATTGTTGAAACAGCTATACATAATGACATGGCTGTTTCTCAAATAATTCAACCAACAACAGATTATAATTGTTCTGGAATTACAGTAACACCTAAAGTTATAATTAAAAACTACGGACAAGATGTAATTACTTCTGTAAAAGTTAATTATAAACTTGACAACGGTTCGGTGGTAACACAAAATTGGACAGGTAGTTTAGAAAATTTAGCTACAGCAACTGTAAATCTTGCCGACATAACATTATCTGTAGGTTCTCATACTTTTAAAGCTTACACAACATTGCCAAATGGTGTAAGCGACGATAATACTGCAAATAATTCTAAAACACAAAACATTGAAGTTCAAGATAATGCTGTTGTCAGTGCATTTTCTACCGAAACATTAGAATCTTGCTACTATCCTGTTGATATTACATTTACTAATACCTCGCAAAATGCTAACTCTTATTTTTGGGATTTTGGTGATAGCGGTACATCAACAGATGTTAATCCAACACATACATATACTGCCGATGGGGTTTATACAGTGAAATTAACAGCAACAGATACTGTTTGTGGAAATGATACCGAAATAAAAACAGATTACATAAAAGTAGATTCTTCTATGCCTTGCAATTATTGCGATGCATCTTCAAATTCAGCTCAGTACGAAGGTATAACTAATGTTAATTTTAACACCATCAACAATACATCTACAAATAGTAATTATACCGATTTCACTTCAATATCAACAGATATAAACCGTAACAATCAATATACTCTTAGTGTAGAAAGTAGCCAAAACTACAATACCGATGATATTTTTGCTTGGATAGATTGGAACAGAAATGGTAGTTTTAATGATGCCGGAGAAGAATACGACATAGATTATGAATATGCCTCAGGTACAGGAATGGGTACAATTGATATTACAGTTCCCGAAAACGCATCAATAGGAATGACCAGAATGAGAATTAGATTATTCGACGCAAGTTTTAACGACCCATCTCCTTGTGGAGCAACAGATTATGGCGAAGTGGAAGATTATAGCTTAAACATTCTTAATTTAAATTCTATTTCAACAAATGTAGCAAAAGAATTATTTAATATATTTCCAAATCCAAACAATGGCAAATTTATAATAGAAACGCATTCTGCCGATATTTCTAAAATAGATATATACACAGTTAGCGGAGAATTAGTGTATTCTAATTATATTAATAATAATGTTTTAAATATTGATATACACGGCATAGATAAAGGCGTGTATATTGTTAAAATTATAAATGATATAGATTCGCAAATTAAAAGAATTGTTATAGAATAATTTTTACGAAAAAAATACTTGTGAAAAAACAAATATTAAATACAGAAAGCCCTAACCAAGATTCTATTTTATATGGCATTGTAAGTTCTGTAAGCGATTATAGATTAGCTTGGCTTTTAAATAATAAATTTAATATCGAACTTAAAAAAATTGAAGATTTACAAATTGAAATAAGAACATTAGAAGCTACAAGTTGCCATTCTCGTTACTCAACCAAAGACGAATTAGCAAAACTAGAAATACTAACAAATAAAGATGCAAATAGCTTAAAATTATTTAAATTAGATTTTGATTTTTTTCTGAAATTTAACAATGAATTCAACGATTCAATAAATATTAAAAAAGAATTAAACGAAATTACGGAGATATTATTAGCAAATGAAATTGTTGCAGATAAACATATAAACGATAAAACAATAAAAAAAATACTTCTTTCTTTTTCGTAGCCTTTTAAATTATTTAAAAATCTAATCTATGGTCAAAAATAATTAACTTTACCAAGTGGAGGCATTAAAATTACAAACTTATATAAGCAACCAATTCATTTAATTTGCGTTTTTTAATTAAACTATATAATTATGAGAAAAAATATATTTTTGTTAATCTCGATTTCTATTTCAATCTTTAGTATTGCTCAAACAACAAAAAAAGTATTGTTTTTAGGAAATAGCTATACCTATGTAAACGATTTACCCACGTTAATAAAGAATCTTGCAACAAATTCAGGCAATATTTTAGAAAAAGATCAAAACACTTTGGGAGGATATACTTTAGAGGCTCACTCTACAAATACCACAAGCTTATCAAAAATAAGTTCAAACAATTGGGATTTTGTAATTATTCAAGGGCAAAGCCAAAGGCCATCGTTTCCACCATCACAGGTAGAAACCGATGTATTTCCTTTTGCCAAAATTTTAAACGACTCTGTTGTAGCTAATAATACTTGTAGCGAAACATTGTTTTTTATGACTTGGGGAAGACAAAACGGAGACCAAAGTAATTGCTCGTTTTATGCACCACTTTGTACTTATGAGGGAATGCAACAACGCTTACGTGAAAGTTATTTGCAAATGGCACTTGATAATAATGCAAGTGTAGCACCTGTTGGTATGGCATGGAAAAAAGCAAGAGAACTTACAGGCGATACTATTAATCTTTATAATTCTGATGAAAGCCACCCCAGTATATATGGTAGTTATTTAACAGCTTGTGTTTTTTATGCAAGTATTTTCAATAAAAATCCAATAGGTAATAGTTTTCACTCTACCTTACCTGAACCTACGGCTCTGTTACTACAAACAATTGCAAATAATGTGGTTTTTGATAGCTCTTATATTTGGAATTTTCAAACTGCAAACTTTGGCTCTATTTTAGTTTCTGATTATACTTTAAGTTTTACAGGAACAGAAAATACGGATACAGATTTTTGGGATTTTGGTGATAACCTAACTTCTACAGAGCATAACCCTACTCATGTATATCCTAACGAAGGAGAATATATTGTTAAACATATCATTACAAATAATTGCATTTCTGATACTATTATACATGAGGTTACATCTGCTATTTTTTTAGATATCGATAATTATATCTCAGATTTTAATATATTTCCAAATCCTGCTAAAGATTATTTAATTATAGAAAATAATAAAATTGTTATTCGCAATTTATACATTATTGATATTAATGGTAAAATTGTTTGTTCCCAACCTGTTAGCAGTAAAAATACACAAATAAATATTTCCTATCTCGATAAAGGATTCTACTTTATAAAAATAGGAAATACTTATAAAAAATTTATTAAAAGGTAGTTCTAAAATTCGTAACCCAAGGTTTCACTCTGTTAGTTTATAAGTTGCTGGATATTAATAAGCTTTACCTTAATTTAAATAGTGAAGCTCTGACTATTAGCACCTTAAGAGTAAGTCTGTGAATATAAGGAATTATTTAGGGTCTGCTGAGAAACGCATAACAAGTTATTACAAAGCCACTTAATCCA
>CAZRWZ010000050.1:0-10041 GCA_964603745.1 uncultured Bacteroidaceae bacterium
ATCCTACGGGTATCAGGTAAAAAAAAGCCACAGAAATATATTTTTTGTGGCTTTTTTTATAGGACTTTTAAAAATTAGTTTAGCAACAACACCCTCATAATAAAGGGAAAAGCAAAGAAAATAATATAACTTTAGTTTTATTAGGCAACTATTTTATATCTTTATTTGTCAATATCTCAAACGTCTGTCTATAGAATCATAACTTAAAATTTATTTAATATGAAAACACAAGTTTTTCTCAAAATTATAGCAGTTTTATATATTAATTTCTTTTTTATAAACGAAACCAATGCTCAGTGCAAGCCCAATGCCGGATACGATGGAGTTTCTTGCAACACAACAACAGGTGGTGTAGAAGGAATTTTAAGTGACACAAATGCAACTGCATTATGGTCATTATTAACAGGTACAGGTAGTGTTGTTTTTACAGATAGTACAAAAATATCAACAGGGTTTACCGCATCAGAAAAAGGAGCTTATGTTTTTGTTTTAAAAGAAACTTTAGGCACTTGCGTAGATTACGATACAGTTGTAATTATTTTAGATAGATTAAAAATTAATGCATGTATTGATTGTTACAGACTGGAAAACGCCACTACTTCAACAGGAGAGCATGTAAAAAATGTAGCGGTTGATACTGTTTGTTTTAATGATTTTAATGATAAATATTTTTTAAATGCAAGTATAGATACAACAGTTTATGAACTTGATGATACAACAATAATTTTTGCACCTATTTCTAATAACTGGGAACATTCTTCATCAGGTATTATTTTAGCAAACGATCCTAATTCATCAGTAATAAACGATACCTTATCTGTTATTATTTTTAATTCAGAAACACCTTCTTACAACAATTATTATACATTAATATTAAAAGCTGATGATAATTATGGCTGATTGTCTTGCGACACACTGCTATTAACAATAGCCAAGAATCCATCAGCTGAAATAGGTTTTCGTCGACCATATTGTCATAATCAAACAGCAAAAGTTTGGGCAGAAGAAGGTAATGGTGATGCAAATACAACAATATTTAATTGGACTTTTTCTGATAATCCAATAATAGATTCTGTACTTGCATCAACAACAGATAGCATCTATTATCCGCATTGGAATCAAACTGATTGCAATTCTTTAACTCATATGGTTTCGTTGCAAACATCAAATAATTGGGCTTGCCATTCAGAAACAAATACAGTTTCTATAAAAGACCTGGAAATACCAGTTCCGCTTACAAATAATATTCAGCCAATTTTAGAAATGAGCAATGGCATTATACGTTTAGTTAATGATAGCATGGTAGATTGCAACGGTGTTTTTGCATATCCATATACTCATTGTTGGATAAATTCAACATTACAAAGCGATTTAGCAAATAATATCCCAGATTTTGAAGAACAAATTAATTTTGGAGCAAATTGTGTTATGGATTCGCTTTACGGTTTATTAGTGCAGGATTCAAGTTGGTTAGTTATTCAATACACCTCACTACTTAGTCTTGATTCTAATTATGTATATCCTGCAGCAGTATGTAAAGACACAATAATGCTTCAAGTAGGAAATAATACAGTAATTGAAAGTTTAACTTTTAATAAATTATTAAAAATTTATCCAAATCCTGCACAAGAGCAACTAACTATTGTTGGTTTAGATAAATTTTCAATAAATAAAATAGAAATTTTAGATATAAGTGGTAAACTTGTAAAAAGTTTTAGTACTTTTAATGTTTCCGAAGAATTTAAAATAAATATTTCTGATTTAAACGAAGGAATTTATTTTATCAAACTTGGAAAATATGTAACCAAATTTGTTAAACAATAAAAAAAAGTATTTTCTTACTTAAAATAAAATAAAAAATATTATTTTTATCGCAATTTGCAGGCAACTTTTTACGTTTGAGATTTGTCATAGTAAATGGTAGAATAAATTATAATTATAAAATAAATGTAAATTAATGAATATGAAACAGTTATTATTATCAGTTTTGGTTTTTGTTTTAGGTTTTAATACCTATTCGCAACAAGCCGACAGTAAACTATGCGATGTTTACTCCGTTAGTCAATTAGAACATTTTAGGCAAGTGAGCCCACAATCTATTGATTATATGAATTTTTATGTTAATAATGTTGTTACAATAGTCGATTTCCCAAAAGGAAAACAATTAGAAACGCAACAACTTTTTAAAAAAGACCCTAAAACAGGCGAACTTTTAACAGATGAAATAACTTCGTTAGATTTAATTAATTTTAATCCATACTTATATAATTGCAAATCTGCTAGTAATAAAAACACCTATTACACAATAGGTTCAACAAAGAAATTATTAGTTATGTATTCTGTTCAAGAAATGGCAAGAAAATACAAGCAATATCAAAATAATAATAAAGAAAAATAAAAAATTATGAAAAGATATTTAATAATACTATTATCAGTAATAAGTTTTATAGGTTTCTCTCAAAATAACATATCTGATGGAGGTCTTGTTTATTTAGATTCCTTACAACATATTGCTCCGGGAAGTGTTTCCGTAGGAAATTCTTACACCTATACTATTTGTGCTTCCGATGGATATGAAAACCACCATATAGTTATAGAGTTTCCAAGTTTTAATATACCTGCAAATAGCAGTTTAACTGTATATGATGGACCTAATGTAGGTTCTCCATTACTAGCAGTTTATAATAATAATAATTTTAATGGCAACAATGCTTTTATGGCAGCTTGTGCAAACATTACAGGTTGTTTAACCTTAGTTCTTGATGTGCAAGATGCAGGAATAAGTTTTGATGGAATTATTCACGACCATTTCTGTTGTCAGAGTATTGAAATTGGTTTAACAACATCTCCAACAATGATAAATCAAAACATAGATATATGCCAAGGCGACCCAATTACATTAAACTCATCATTAACTTTTCCAACTCATACATTATTACAATCCTTAGGGCATAACTGGGGATACACTCAATCGGAAAGCACTTGTGCTTTCGACTGGGATATGAACGACGGAACAACAGCAAGCACAGCTTCTGTTACACACACATACCCTACTGCTCCACCATCGGGATATGGTCCATCTCTTTTAATTACTGACGACCATGGCTGTAATAACTCAAATGTAATACAACCACATATAAGAATGTCATTAACTCCTAATTTTTCAAATCCGTATGCTGACCCTTGGTCTATTTGTCAAGATGACCCTACAGATTTACATTGTGGTACAGGTTCTGATGGTGCAGGAATTACAACAGATAATTGGGTTAGTTATATTCCCCCAATATTTGCCGATACAACTTTTTTACCTGATGGTACAGGAGTTTCTTATGAAACAACTATAATATTCGATCAATTTACACCCTTCACAACCTTAGATGATATTAGTTTATTACATGGTATATGGGTTTCTATGGAACACTCTTATATGGGAGATTTGCAAATTGAAATAACCTGCCCTCCTCCTGCAAATAATACTGTAACTTTACATACTTTCTCTAATGGTAATGGTACATTTTTAGGAGTTCCTATTGATGATGATAATAACTTAGATATAGGTGAATGTTGGGACTATGGTTGGACACCAAATGCATCTCAAACATGGACACAAGCTTCTGGTGGTGGTAGTGTGGCTACCCTTCCTGCAGGAGAATACGCATCTGATGAAACACTAAATAATTTATTAGGTTGTCCTTTAAATGGACAATGGAAAATTACTATTGTAGATAATTATGGATCAGATAATGGTTATATATGTTCTTGGTGGTTAGACTGGGATCAATCTTTATACCCTTCACCTTGGTCGTATAATATGACATACAACTCGGTTTCTTGGGCAGCACCAGAAAATAATGGAGAAATTCTTTCAGGAGCAACAGGCTCTTGCACTGCTGTTGGAACATATCATTCCGATTTAAATATAACAAGTCCTGAACCAAGACCATTTGTTTATACAGTTGTAGATAACTTTGGCTGTGTATACGATACAACAATACAAGTTACTGTGTATGAAGACGGTGCCGCACAATGTTGTGTTACTCCTACACCTGATATTGGTGGTAATGATGTTATTTGTGGATTTAGTTATCAATTAAATGTTAACGGTGGTTTTACAACACCTGGTAGTATAGGACATTGGGCACAGGTTTCTGGTACGGGTACTTCTAGTTTTACTCCTGATGTAAATAATTTACACCCTATTGTAGAAGTTTCAGATGCAGGTACTTATATGTTTAGTTGGTACGAAGCTGATGGAAGTTGTGATACAACTGTTCAAAAACAAATAGAGTTTAAAATAAAACCAAATGCTTTTGCAGGTGCCGATCATGATATTTGTGGAACAAGCGATAATCTTTCGGCAACACCAAGTGCTTCGGGTAATTCGTTCTTGTGGTATTCGTCACCAAGCAATGGAGTAACAATAAATTCTACTAACTCACAAAACACATCGGTAAATGTTAATAATTATGGCTTAGTTTCGTTTTATGTTGTAGAGAGTAATGGAAATGAACAATGTGCCGATACTTCTAAAGTAAAAATTAACTTTACACAAGAACCAAATGCAGTTGCTTCAAGTAACTATGGTTGTGGAAATGATGTAGAATTAATAGCTGATACAACCGGAGATTGGGGTCCAAATTATAGTGGTTATTGGACAAGTTCTGAACCAGGAGTATATTTTTTTCCTTCTGATGCATCAATTAACCCCACAGCAACTATTATGCCTTTTAACGACCCAACGCACACAGTTACATTCACTTGGCATATTGTAAATGGAATTTGTACTGATGAAACCGATGTTTCGGTAACATTCTTAAATACTTTTGGTGCAATTTATCCGGGTAATAACGATGAAACCTGCGAGGCTTCATATCAAATGGCAGGAGCATCTTCTTCTCAAGGTGTATTATGGGAATGTAATGATTCAAGATTGCAAATTGACAATGTAAACGACCCTAGCACATGGATACATATAAACCCAAATACAATAGATTGGGGCGATTCTTCAAAAGTTGTTTTTACATTATTTTACAGTATAAACGATACTTGTGCTCAAAAAAAATGGATAAATATTACTTTCTTTCAAACTCCTAATGCTGATGCAGGAACAAATAGACCTATATGTGGATTATGTTATGGTTTAAATGCAACACCATCTATTGCTGCTTGGCAAGGCAAATGGACTTTTAATGTAGATTCTATGCCGGCAGGTGCATCAGTGCAATTTGGCGATGGTAGTGTTGAAGCAAAAAAACACCCAATTGTAAATGTATGTGTTACAGAATACGGAGTATATCAATTTATTTGGAACGAACAAAATAAAAATAATGAAACTTGTAACGATGCCGATACTGTAACTATAGAATTTATTGAAATACCTACGGTTTCTGCCGGAAACGATACAAGTGTTTGTGGTTGGAGATGCCAAATGAATGCAACTGTAAGTGGAACATCTACATTTGGAATATGGCAAAATGCTCCTATATATTGGACAGATTCAACATTCTTTTATGATACTCCAAACGATTCGTTACCTGTGTTAGAAGACCCTAATCAACAAGCTAAACCAGATGCTTTAATAACATTACCTGTGCCGGAACATTATTGCGAGGATTCTGTTATGATGATATGGCAAGAATATAATATAGGAACAATTTTTAATCATCAATGTGTATCAAAAGATACCGTAATGGTATATCTTTATGCTGATATAAAAGCAGATAATAATACTGTGATTATTGAACCAGAAGTTTGTGGTAGAAAAATAGACCTAACAAATTCTCAAAATATTTATTGTGCCGATGGATATTGGATTGATTCTTTAAGCGCAGTAGTACAATGGGAACCATCTGATACTGTTCCAAATACAACTGCAACTGTTGGTGGTTTTATTACAGATGCTTTTGCTTATGTAATAGCTAATGGTAAAATACCCGGCAGCGATTATTATGTATGTCAAGATACATCAGATTTTGTAACAGTATCATTTATGCAAAAACCACAAGTTGATGCTTGCCCAGGTTGTTATAGATTAGAAAATGCCGTAACTTCTACAGGAGAATATGTAGATTCGGTAAGAACTGACACTGTATGTTTTAATGATGCAGGTGTATATTATCCTCTTAATCCTTATAATAATATAGGAGATGGGTATTGGTCTAAAGCAAGTTCTGGAGTTGTTTTTGCAAATGGAGAAGGTAGTGGTAATGTATCGCATGTTAAAAAAGATTCTGTGTATGTAGTAATATGGAATTCAGCAGGAATTGCCGGAAACGATTATTATACTTTAGTATGGACAGCAACAAATTCAGCAAATGGTTGCGAAGATAAAGATACATTACTATTATCAATAGCTAAAAGACCATCAGGAAATATTGGGTTTAGACGACCATATTGTAATGGAGAATCTGCAAAAATATGGGCAGAACCAGATAACTATGCAAATCCAACATCTTGGAAATGGCAATTTACAGATAGCCCTATAATAGATAGCACAGAAAGTGGAACAAGTACAAATATTGACAGTTTAAATCAAGGTGCACATTATGTTCGTTGGACAAATAGTTTAGATTGCGATCAATTAGAGCATTATGCTACGCTTATATCTAGAAGTGATTGGGGTTGTACTTCTAAGAGTAATAAAGATACCATTAAAGAACCAGGTATTGTTTATCCTAAATTTGAGAACACACCTGCAACATGTGGTCAGAATAACGGTATTATTAAAGTGTTAAAAGATACAATAACTATTTGTAATGATACTATAGACCATACTATAATGACTTGTTGGCAAAGTTCTACTTTATTACCAGATGAAGAAAATAATATTCCTCCTTTCCCTGAACAAATCGATAATGGAGCAAATTGTGTAATAGATTCACTTTTTGGTCTGTTAGCTACAGATTCTAGTGTAATAGCTGTTGATTATGTTTCTCTAATTACTCTGGACCCAGGATATGTAGGTCCACAAGTTCATTGTAAAGATACTTTAGTATTAAGAGTTGAAGATAGTGGCCATATTACTGCTATTATTGATGAAAATAGAATAGATGACTTAAACCCTGATGTAACAAATATAGGAGGTAATTTATCAGGAACAGCTCCATTAAATTTAACAATGTATCATAATACAGAAAATGCAAGTAAATTTAATTGGATAGTAAGAGATGAAGACGGTAATATTATTTACGATTCAAAAGATGAATATCCAACTTATACATTCCCTCAAGGAAACTACGAAATAGATCTTATAGTTAAGAGTACCGAAGGCTGCTTTGATACAACTGCTTACAGATTTATAATGGTAGATAGTGAATCGTTTATACAAATACCTAATTTATTTACACCAAACGGCGATGGAATTAACGATTACTTCCAAGTATATGCTCGTTCATTAAAAGCATTTAAAGGATTTATAATGAATCGTTGGGGTAAAGTATTATACGAATGGGACGATTGGACAACTGAAGATGCTGGTTGGGACGGTAAAATTAACGGCAATAGTTATGCATCGCCAGGAGTTTATTTCTATGTAATACGTTACAAAGGTGTTTATGATGATGATGAAACAGAGGTTAAAGGTAGCTTAGAACTTGTAAGAGAGAAAGAATAAAATACCTTAACAACACAATATAAAAAGAGAGCCAAATATTATTTGGCTCTCTTTTTTAGGTTTAAATTGTAAGTAGGGTTTGCCTATAAGGTTTAAATTCACATTTTAACCTACGCAAGCCTTGAACTCGAACTTTATAGTTCAATCTCTTGACTTTATGGACACTAATGGTGGTTTATGTTGTTCTTTGGCGAATAGCCTCGTAAACAATAATTCCTGTTGCAACAGATACATTTAAAGACTCAATTTCGCCAATTATTGGAATTTTTACTTTTGCAGTAGATTTATTTAATATTTCGCGAGTAACTCCTTTTTCTTCGTTACCCATAACAATTACAGTAGGAATTGTAAAATCTACATCATAAATCATTTTATCGGCTTTTTCGGTTGCCGAAACTAATTGCAAACCATAATCTAATAAATAATCTACAGTTTCGTAAATATTATGTGCCCTGCAAACAGGTATCGTAAGCAAAGCACCTGCAGAAGTTTTTATTGCATCGGAAGTTATTAATGCAGAGCCTTTTGCAGGCACAACAATTGCATTAACACCTGCACATTCGGCAGTTCTTGCAATAGCTCCAAGGTTTCTTGTATCGGTAATTTTATCGAGTAAGATAATTAAGGGCGTTTTGCCTTCATCATAAATTTGTGGCAATAAATCTTCAATATCAAAATAAGTAATTTCTGATACAAAAGCTATAATTCCTTGATGATTATTGCGAGTAATTCTGTTTAGCTTTTCGATAGGAACACGCATTACCGGAATACGTAATTGTTTTGCCCTTGCTCTTAATTCCTTGCCTGCATCACCTTTTAAGTCGTTCTTAATAAAAATTTTATCTATTTCTTTTCCTGTGTTAATTGCTTCATTAACAGCATGTATTCCGTAAACAAGATTACCCATAAAACTATTTTTTTACAAAGGTAAAAGTAATTAATAATTAGTGATGTAATGCTAATTGTTTTTTCCAAAAATTATTAACTTTATGCTTCAAAAGAAAAACAAAGCTAAAAACTTATTCGTAACAAAACAAACTCAATTACTTTGTCTACTTGTAACAAAACAAACATAAGTTATAGGATATTTATCAAACCCTGTATCCTCAATGACAAATCAGCAGATTAACAAAATTACAAAAAATTAGGTGTAAAAAAAGCCTCTGATAATCAGAGGCTTTTAACTGTGTACCCAAGGCCGGGATCGAACCGGCACTCCCGAAAGAACTGGTGTTTGAGACCAGCGCGTCTACCAATTCCGCCACTTGGGCAAATAACAAATTGGAATTGCAAAAATAATAATATTTTTGTGTTAAAATAAAAAACTGCCAACAAAATTAATTATTGACAGTTTTAATATTTTTTTGTAACGCTAAATTAAGGCATCTTCTATTAATTCATATAAAAAGTATAATCTTGTCCGTTTATTGTAGCCTTTGCTTGATTATCGCAAGGAGCTAGAGACCCAACGCCATAATCAACATATATTGTAGAAATATTCTCAACATCAACATCTAAATTGCCATCTTGTATCCATTTGCAAAAGGCTTTAATTCTTAAATCTTCGGAAATACTAATAGAATATTTTTTTCCGGAATGAGTAACACCTGTTGCAGAACCAGAAACATCATATTCATCGTCGTTTCTTATAGAAGTATCTTCGCCGATTACCCATGTGCTATATCTTGTTGTTTCCCAAGTTCTTACAGAACCATCGCTAGTTGAGCTTATTACTCCATTATTAACTTCAATTTTATAATATAAATTGCCATCAGAATTTCTACCCATGTTTGTTATAATTGTAATTCCTTCAACTTTATAATCATCTGCATAATAATCTTCTGCCCAAACCTTTACAACAGTTGCAGAATCTGTATATTTACCTGTTGTTGTAAAATATAAAACACCTTTTCTTGTTCTTCCGTTATATTCGCAACCTGTTGTGCCAAAATCTATTTTTGCTTCCCATATATAATCGGCACTTGCCACAGCCTGTGTTATTGTAATAATAGCACAACTTGTATCTAAGGTATATACACCCACACTATCTTGTTGTAAATGAACAGTTTCTATTTGCTTAAGAATATCAGTAAACAAAGCTGATGATAAAGAATTATCTTCGGCTGCTTCTATGTTATACGTTAAAGTCTCTTGCGGATTTTCTTTGTTACATGATGTAATTAGTAAACCAAAGCTTAAAATAGATAGAATAAATAACTTACTTTTCATTAAAAATGATTTTTATTTAACAATTCAAAAATACAATTATGATTTTTATTTAACAATTTAAGATGCTCTTTTTTTATAAACAGTTATTATCTATAGGTGTATGTAGTGTATGTCTATAAAGAGTCTGCTGTAAAACTCTGAAGTGTATTAGATTTTTATTTTCTGAAATGCAGCAAGCTATCTACCTAATTGTCAACACA
>CAZRWZ010000050.1:10141-13301 GCA_964603745.1 uncultured Bacteroidaceae bacterium
ATAAGTTACCCTTAGCTGTATGCACAAAACATTTTTTAATCTAAAAACATTTTCTAACTTTGCATTAATATAAATTTTATAAATCCGAGTTATAATTTCTAAGGTAAAAAACTACGAAACTATAACCGATGGGTATAAAAGGAAACATTTATGCCTCCCGATTTTCGCAATAATGCGGAATGAATTGGAAAGGATAAGAAAATGAGAAAATTATTTATTTTAGCAAGTCTCCTTTTGCTTTTTGCAGAAGTTAGAGCACAGGTAATCTCAGGAAGAATTACCGATGAACAAAACAAGGCTCTTGTGTTTTGCGATGTTATTGTTTTAAACAATAACATTGGTACGGCTACAAACGAAAATGGCGAATTTAAACTTCAAAATATACCCGAAGGTAATTATAAAATTCAATTTAGTTTTATCGGGTATAAAACTAAAACAGAGCAATTTACGATAAAAAAAGGCGAAACAAAACATATTAACCTAAAACTCGAAAGCAGCATTTTTCAATCTGACGCAACAGTTATTACTGCTACAAAAACTATTTTACCGATAAACAAAATACCTGCTTCAATTGTATATATTTCGCCAAAAGAATTAAGTGTAATTCCTGCACAAAATATTGACGAAACAATGAAATACAGTTCAGGAATTATTATTAACCGTCCTTTTGGAATATTCGGAAAATCTGTTGTTGGCATACGTGGTGTTGTGAGCAACGAACCTGGCAGGCAACTAACTCTTATCGATGGAGTTCCGATAAACAAATCTGATGGAGGAGCTGTAAATTGGAATAGAATAATAAATTTAGATATCGAACATATTGAAATACAAAAAGGTCCCAGCTCATCAATTTATGGAAATAATGCTATGGGCGGAATAGTAAATCTTATCACAAAACGTCCTTATAAAAAAGGGATTTCGGGTGTGGCTAAAACTTATTACGGAACATATAATACATTTGGCGGAAGTTTTAATTTTATGCAAAAATTCTCTGATAATATAAAGGGGGCATATTACTCCGTATCGGCAAAAGCATTGCAAAGCGATGGATATATTACTGTGCCTGACAGTATTAGAGACAGCACCGATATAGCTACTTTTGTAAAAGAATATGCAGTAAATTCAAGAATTGGCTATCGCTATAGCTATAACACAAATGTAGAAATAGAATATAATTATTATAACGATAGGCGTGGACAAGGTATAAAAATTCGTCAAGATGAGGGTATGACTGCCGACCACGATACTCATTTTTTTAAAACTCGTTTTAAAACAAAAACAGCTTTTATAAACTGGGATATTAACATGTATTATCAAATAGAAAAATATTTAAAAACTATTGAAAAACTCAAAAAAGCTAATTATTCTTTAATAAATGTAAACTCCAATAGAATTGATTATGGTTTAATAATTGGCGGAAACACAAGATATAAAAATAATGTATTTACCTATGGATTAGATTATAACAATGGCAGCGTTGATGCTGCCGACGAATACCAAACTTCTACCGATAAGGTTGTAAACAAAGGCGTTATGGAAACATATAATGTTTATTTGCAAGATGAAATATCGCTTTTTACAGAAAAAATTAAAACTATTTTGTCATTAAACTATGCTTTTGCAAACTTTCATTCAGGTTTATTTAATGTAGAAAATCCTACATCAAACACCGATTTTATGCTACCCTATTCTCAACAACTTGATAATAAAATATGGTCGGGATTTAGCCCGAAAATAGCAATGCAATATAATTTTAATGAATTTTCAAACACATACATTTCGCTTTCTAACGGTTTTAGAACGGCTAACTTAGACGATATGACACGAACAGGATTTATAAACATTGGATATAAAATTGCAAACCCAAATCTAAAACCCGAAACTATTGATAATTACGAGTTGGGCTATAGATATAATAAAAAGAAAATAGCTTTCAATTTTGGTAGTTATTATTCTCGTGGTCACAATTTTATGTATTACCTATCAACCGGTGATGCCCTTTTTGGAGGAAAAAAGAAAATATATAAAAAAGAAAATATTTCTGAAGTAGAGATTTATGGTTTAGAAATAGGAATAAAATATTATCTGATAAAATCATTAAACTTCTCTGTTAATTACACATATAACCAATCAACAATAAAAAAATTTAAGGGAAACGATAATTTAATTGGCAAAACTTTAACATATTCGCCTTTAGATGTGGTAAATATTGGGGCAATTTATAATAAAAAGAAAATTGGAGCTTGCTTGTTTATGAATTATAAAGGCAGACAATTTATTACGGAAGATAACCTAAGTGATATTCCAAACATTACTACATTTGATGCTAATATTACATACAAATTTTATAAAAATATAGGATTTGGAATAAAGCTTCAAAATATTTTAGATAAAACATATATGGTAAATTCTAATCAAGTTTCGTTAGGAAGATTTATAAGTTTTGAATTTAATTATAAGTTTTGATATATCCTAAAATATTATATCAAATAGTGTTTACCACAAAACACCGAAAAAAAGTATTGCTGAAAAAGAACAGAGAAATCTTTTCAAAGATTAAACCCGTCATTACGAGGACGTAAGAACGAAGTAATCTTTTCAAATAAACAGATTGCTTCACTCTGTTCGCAATGACGTGTTAATTTGAACTTATAAACAATTTAACAATCCCCATTTATAACATAAAAAGAAAATTCTCCTAAAGCTTATTTTATATTATACAAGCTTTATGTATAATTTACTATCTTTGTAATAAAAAAGAAATATGGAACATCAAATATCAATAAATTATCCAGAAAAATTAGCATTTTCGCTTAAAATGGAAAAAGTTGAATTTGCCAAAGAAATAAAGACTATTTCATTAGTAAAATTATACGAATTAGGTAAAATTTCATCAGGATTAGCTTCAAAAATACTTGAATTAAGCCGAATAGATTTTCTTGAATTACTTAAAAAGTATAATGTTTCATACTTCAATAGAGCTCTTGAAAATGAATTATTAGATGATTTAAAAAATGCGTAAAGTTATTTCAAATACTACACCTATTTTGTCTTTATTAAAAATTGACAAACTTAATATCTTAAAGGAATTATACGGACAAGTAATAATTCCAAATGCTGTATATCAAGAAATTGAAGAAGGTAAACATAAAAAATTTTA
>CAZRWZ010000051.1:0-4746 GCA_964603745.1 uncultured Bacteroidaceae bacterium
ACTTTTACCTAATAATTGGAAAAATTCGGCAGTGTAGTTTACCGCACGGTTACGAGTTTACTAACTTTGTAATATTTCTTGTGTTCGTGAGCTCCTTTCAGTCGGTTAAGGCGTGTGAGGAATTTAAACCGCAGAATACTAAGGTATTTGAGGATTTGGATTTTGAGCAACAACGCAGAAATCGAACTTTATAGACAAGCTCTACTTAAAATAAGCAGTCTTTTCTATATCTATATTTATTATCTTTACTCGTTTGCCAAAGCTTCAGCAAGTTCATCGGTCATTTCTAAATTATGAAAAACATTTTGAACATCGTCTAAATCTTCAAAAGCATCAATCATTGCCATTATTTGCTTTGCTTCCTCAACATCTAAAACTTTTGTGTCATTAGGTATTCTCTGTAATTCAGCATTTTCTGCTTCAATTTCAAGCTCATCTAATTTCTTTTGTATACTCCCAAAATCTTCTAAAGCACAAGTAATAATTATTTTATCATCTTCAATTTCAAACTCTTCGGCACCTGCATCAATAATTTCTAACTCAAACTCTTCAATATCAAAATCACCTTTTAAAATAGTGAAAGTCCCTTTTCTGTCAAACATAAAACTTAAAGAACCATTTGTTCCAAGATTTCCATTTCTTTTATTAAATACTGCTCTAACTTCTCCTACTGTTCTTTGATTGTTATCAGATAAACACTCAATAAAAAAAGCTATTCCAAAAGGACCATAACCTTCAAAACTTGTTTCGTTTAAATTATCGCCATCTGATGAACCCTTTTTAATAGCACGCTCTACATTATCTTTAGGCATATTAACACCTTTAGCGTTATTTATAGCTAAACGTAATCTAGGATTCCCCTCAGGATCTACACCACCTTCTTTTACTGCAATTTGTATCTCTTTAACTATTTTAGAAAACATTTTAGAGCGTTTTGCATCTAAAGCACCTTTCTTTCTTTTTATTGTTGACCATTTACTATGTCCAGACATAAAACAATATTTTAAATTTATGCTGTAAAAATATAAAAAAATACTTGTTCTTTCTGTAAACTCGAATATTTTTTTACATTTAAAACTAAACCACTATTGACTATGAGTACATAGGCTGAATTATGAATTTTGAAATTAAAGATTAGCAATAGAATTTTTAATTCTTAATTTTTAATTCTTAATTTAAAGATTAACAATAGAACCATTTAGCAATTAGTAATGTGTAATTAGTAATGTGTAATTAGCAATGTGTAATTAGTAATTAACAATAGAACAGTTTAACAATAGAACAGTTTAACAATAGAACAATTTAGATTAAATCATATAAGAAATATAAGAGCATATAAGTGAAGTAATATTTTCAAATAAACAGATAGCTTTGTCATATACTTATTGCTATAACGCTGTAATAATAAACA
The DNA here is from genome assembly GCA_964603745.1 of uncultured Bacteroidaceae bacterium. Lineage (GTDB taxonomy): Bacteria > Bacteroidota > Bacteroidia > Bacteroidales > JAFGXI01 > CAZRWZ01. The sequence goes on from CAZRWZ010000051.1 coordinate 1,412, forward strand.
TGTTTCATTACCACAAATAAGTATTTTGTTAATTCGTCCGTCATTGCGAACTCGCAGAGTGAAGCAATCTGGTGATTCATAAGGATTAACTTGAACTTCCAAACCTGGCTCTGTTCGTTGCAATTCTTAATAAAAAAATATTTCAAATGGGATTAAATGGAATTTTTAGGTGTGTTTGTAATTAATAAATTTTGTTTATTTAGTCTAAATAAGTATATTTGCATAAAAATTTATTTATGAAGACTTTTATTACAATTACATTATTAGCATTTTCAATTATTGCTTTTTCTCAAACAGACACTAGCAAAGCCTATGTAGATACTACAAAAGCAGCAAGTGCTACAAATAATAAGCAAACAAACAAAACACCATTTATTAAAAAAATATATTTTGGTGGAGAATTTGGTGTAAGTTTCGGAACATATACAACCATAACCATATCTCCTTTATTAGGATACAGAATAAGTCCTAAATTATATACCGGAATTCAATTTCATTACACTTGGGCAAAACATACAATAAACACCATTACCGGTGATAAATCATACAATTATAACAACTATGGTATAAGTACATTTTTAAGGTGGTATATGATAAAGAATTTATACATTCATATAGAACCCGAATTTATGAACTATCAACAAACTTTTCTTGATTCAAAAGGAAATCTTGTTTCAACAGAAAGATATTGGGTGCCTTATGTATGGGCAGGTGCAGGATTAAGAAAAATGATAAGCAGGCGTAGTTGGGTGTCGGCACATGTTTTATTCGATTTAGTTAACGACCCCGATTCTCCATATAAAAATTGGGAACCAAGGTACAGTGTTGGTTTTGGAACTAGTTTCTAAATTTATACAATTTAAGGAGAAATTTAAGAAAGTTTTAAAACCCTTTTCGGAACAAAGTCAAATAATAGGTTATCAACAAAATAACAAACATTTGTTAGTAAGTTGTTAATAACAGGGGGTAATTGTTAAAATCATAATATATCAAAACTCGTTTATAGAGTTGTAAAATTGTATTTTTGCGATGTAAAATAAATATACATTACATGACAAAAATAATAGCCATAGCAAACCAAAAAGGTGGAGTTGGAAAAACTACAACATCAATAAATTTAGCTGCAAGTTTAGCTGCTTTAGATAAAAAAATCTTACTTATTGATGCTGATCCACAAGCAAATGCAACTTCTGGTTTAGGTTTTGAAGTTAGGAATATTAAAACAAGTATTTACGAATGTTTGATTGACGAAGTTAATCCAAACGATATTATTTTACATTCTGAAGAAGTAGGTTTAGATATAATCCCGTCGCATGTAGATTTAGTAGGTGCTGAAATTGAGATGGTTAATCGCCCTATGCGAGAAATGTTAATGAAAAATATTATTGCTAAACTCGATACAGAATACGATTTTATTTTAATAGATTGTTCGCCATCATTAGGATTGGTTACAATTAATTCGCTTACAGCTGCCGACTCCATAATTATTCCCGTACAAAGCGAATACTTTGCACTAGAGGGTTTAGGGAAACTTTTAAATACCATAAAAATTATTCAAAAGCGTTTAAATCCTGATTTACAAATAGAAGGTTTCTTGCTTACAATGTATGATTCAAGAACAAACTTAGCAAATCAAGTTGTTGAGGAAGTTAAAAAACATTTCGAGGATATGGTTTTTGATACAATAATTCGCAGAAATGTTAAACTTAGCGAAGCACCAAGTCATGGTAAACCAGTTTTGTTTTACGATGCAACATCAATTGGAGCAGAAAACTATCTTAATTTAGCTAGAGAACTACTGCAACGAAACAACTTAACCGTTTTAAGCGACGAAGAAAAAATAATAAATTAATACATCAATTATAATAGATGGCAAAAAAAAATACAGGATTAGGAAAAGGATTGGGTGCATTAATTAATGATGCAAATGATAATATTTCGGAAAACAATAATAACTTAGGCGAAGAAATTGAGATTAGTAAAATTGAAGCTAATCCTTTTCAGCCACGTAGTAATTTTGACGAAGAAGCTTTAAATGAACTAGCACAATCAATAAAAGAATTAGGTATAATTCAACCAATTACCGTTAGAAAAATTGAAGGTAAAAACAGATTTCAACTAATTTCCGGAGAAAGAAGATTACGAGCATCTAAACTTGCACAAATAAAAACTATTCCTGCATATGTTAGAACATCTGACGATCAAGGTATGCTCGAAATGGCTTTAGTTGAAAATATTCAAAGAGAAAACCTTGATGCTATAGAAGTTGCAATAAGCTACCAACGATTGCTCGACGAATGTAAACTTACACAAGAATTATTAAGCGAACGTGTTGGGAAAAAACGTTCTACAGTTACAAATTATGTTCGTTTGTTAAAACTACCACCAGAAATACAGTTAGGAATTAGAAATAACGAAATTTCTATGGGGCATGCTCGTACTCTTATCACAATAGAGGATAATGATACACAAGTAATGGTTTTTGAACAAATAAAAAAGTATGGTTTTTCTGTTCGTAAAACAGAAGAAGTTGTTCGCGAACTTTCCGAAGAAGGAAAACAAACATCAAAAACTAAAAAGAAAAAGCCAAACTCTCCTAGAGAATATAATGCTCTTAAAAAGCATCTGTCTAAATATTTTAATACCGATGTAGATTTTAAAATAAACGAAAAAGGAAAAGGTAAAATTGTAATACCTTTTAGCTCTAACAACGATTTAGAAAAAATTTTAGAAACATTAGATAAACTTAACTAGTCAAATAAATTATTTTGAAAAAATATATTATTATATTTCTATTTTTATTTTCTGTTTCGCAATTGTTTTCGCAAACAACAAAAACAGATAAAACTGAGGTGGCAGACAGTGTGATAATACATTCGTCTAAAAAAGCTACATTATATTCTACATTTTTACCAGGTTTAGGTCAAGTTTACAATAAAAAATATTGGAAAGTTCCTGTCATATATGGTCTTTTTGGAACATTTACATATTTTATGATATACAACAACAATCAATATCAAATTTATCGTCAGGCTTATAAAGACCGAGTAGAAGGAATTACAAAACAACAAGACGAAGGCGAATATATTGAGCTTTTAGATAACGAACAGCTTAAAACAGAAATGAAACGATGGGAAAGAAACAGAAACTTTAATATTATTGGTATTTTTTTAACATACATAGCCAATGTTATTGATGCAAATGTTGATGCTCATTTTTTCGATTATGATATTAGCGATGATTTATCATTACATTTAACCCCTTGTGTTAATCCACGATTAAGTACCTCCTCAGTTGGTTTTACATGTACAATTACTTTTTAGTTCAATCTCTAA
>CAZRWZ010000051.1:4846-7226 GCA_964603745.1 uncultured Bacteroidaceae bacterium
ATAATAGAACGAATTTTATTCGTAGTTTAAACTCACCATTTCTAGTTCAAAAATTATTTAAATTAATAACTTATACTGTAATTTACTAATTTAAGGATAAATAGTATTTTTATTCATTTTTTTTAATTAATTTTAACCCATAATTATAACTTTTATGTATTAAATAACGTAAAAGTAAGAAAAATAAAAAAACATTTAATATGTATATCACTTAAAACGCACATAAAATAAAATCTTCTAAACATTAGAAGAAAAAGTTAAAAATTAATTAACTCAAAAATCTACTGTAAGTAAAATTTAATAAAATATAAAATTATATAAAGATGAAAAAAGCGATAAATAATACTTTAGAACAGCATTTAAAAAATGTTGCAAAAGGAAATCTTAAATTCGAGAATGTATTTCAATCAATTTCGAGAATGATTTTAGACGATAAATCGATGATTGAAAAAGTAACTGTAAATGGTAAACGAACTTACGATTTTAAAGTTTTCCGACAAGGAAAAAAACATATTATTGGTATGTATAACGAGATTAACAGTTTTGTTTCTTACGTGAAAGATGCTGCCGAGGGTGGTTCGTCAAAAGAAATGGCGTTTGTACTTATTGGTGAACCGGGAAACGGTAAAACTTTTTTTGTAGATTATTTAAGTGCTATTTATCGCGATTTTATTTCATTACCAGAAAATATGAAATATACTTTCCGTTTCACAAATCTTGATAAACTTGGCGGATACGGAAAAATATCTTACGCAGAATCACAAACATTTGAAGACCCAATGATTTTGGCTATGAATATGTTTCAGTCGAAAAATGAGAATATTAAATTCTTAGAAAAAATGGGGATTAAAGGCAAGCAGTTAGAGAAAATGTATTCTAATTATCGTCCGCTTGGTGCTTGTAGCGATTTTATATTTGACCAAATAGTAAATCATTGCGATGGTGATTTCAAAAAGATAAATCAATTTATTGATATTATACCTATACCAATTAGCGAATCGCGAGGAACGCTTACAGGAAAATATGCAGCAAAAGATAAAATTACTTCTTCGGCAGTAGATTTACTTGGCGAGGAAAGTATCTCAAGATTACTGCACATTACTGATACAAACAATCCGTATCGTTTCGATTTACGTCGTGGTGCATTGGCTCGTGTAGCTGGTGGAGGTATTCATTTTGCTGATGAAATTTTCAAAAATAAAACTGACCTTGTGCAAGTTTATCTTGGTGTGATACAAAACAGAACTATTGATATAGAAGGTTTTAAATGGCCAATTGACACATTAATTGTTGCAACAAGTAATAACTCAGAGTTTGCTCAGTTCCAAGAAGAAAAGGAACAAGCTCCAATTATTGACCGTTGTCGTATAACTTATATGTCGCATAATACCGACTATTTACTTGAAAATGAGTTAACTCAATATTCGCTCGGAAGCAAAGAAAAAACTACGCTTACAAACGAGAAAATGCATATCGACCCTAATTTGTATTATGCACTTTCAACATCAGTGGTGCTAAGTCGTATGCCTGCAAACGATAAGTTAACACCTGTAGAAATGATGAAACTTTCGGCAGGGGAGGTTGCAGGAGAAAAAAGTATTAAAACTTTAGCCGAGGTTATCGATGATTTAAACCGTGATCCGGATATAACTAAGCGTTTCGGACAAAAAGGGCTTGGTCACAGAAATTTAGGTCGTGCAATTCAGATTCTATTAGAAAGTAACGAAACCCAAGAAGGAAAATGTATGTATGCAGGCGATGTATACAAATCGCTCGAAAGTGTAATTTTAGATTATGTTCAAGATACTGCTGATCGCACAAAATATTTGAACGACTTGGCAATTTCGAAAAAACTACATCGCAAAAATATTATGAAAACAATCTTTAATGCATACATGGACGAGCCAGATGCAATAGAAAAAGATGTGTTGAATTATGTGAATATGATTATCGGTATGGACGCAAAAAATCTTGGTACTGATAAAATATGGACATATAAAGACCCGCAAACAGGTAAGTTAATTTCAATAAAAATTGATGAAAATTTTGTTGATAGCGTAGAATCTCGTTTGGGATTGAACAGCCAAGAGCAAAAGCAAAGTTTCAGAACTACCATATCAAAAATTTATGGTCAAAAAATGATACAAGATAGTAGATATAACTTTATGGATAACAACGATTTAGTTAAAGCTGTTACTGATGTTCGCTTAAAATCTGACATTGCCGGAGCAGGAAGTTTGGTTGGTGCATTATCTAACAGAACCAATGACGAAAATCAGAAGTTGTATAACAGAATGATTAACACAATGGTTAATAAACTTGGATATTGTAATACCTGTGCATTAAAAACCATTGAGTATTTCTGTACACAAGATGATGC
>CAZRWZ010000051.1:7326-13126 GCA_964603745.1 uncultured Bacteroidaceae bacterium
ATGAAAAAACTATATAAAATATTAAAACAAAAAGGATTAACTAAGGAACAAGAAAAATTAATCTTGCGAGAGATGAATTTTGTTCCCGAAGAGCATAAGCCTTTTGAAAAAGAATTTCATCGTTTTTCTGAGATATATTATCAGAATGATTATGAAAAGATACTTCAAATGCAGTTGCCTAAGTTAAATCCTATGTTAAACTTGCAAACTCTTGATGAGCTTTTACATCGTGATAAGCTAAGAGAAAAGGACGGTTTTCCTCGCAGAATACGTTTAGGAAAACTTGTTAAGCAAGGCAAAAACGGAAAAGGCGAAGTAATAATTGTGCCTACTACAACCGAGCCAAAATTTTATCACGATAATCGTGTGACAGAGGAGCAAGACGAAGGTGAAATGGGCGAAACAGGTGGCTCTGGCGAAGAAGGCGAAGGCGAAGTTTTAGGCGAAAAACCTGTTGACCAACAAGGCGATGGCGAAGGAACAGGAGCAGGCGAAGGTGGTGGCGAAAGTCACGATATCACACAAGAGGCATTTGATATTGGTAAGGTTTTAACCGAGCAATTCGAATTGCCAAACCTAAAAGATAAAGGGCATAAGCGTTCGTTAATGAAAGTTGAATATGATTTAACTGATAAAAATCGTGGTTTTGGGCAGTTGCTCGACAAAAAAGCTACGCTTAAAAAAGTTATTGATACCAACATAATCCTCGGAAATGTTTCTGCTGATGGGGAACTGAATTTAGATGAATTGCTTTTAAATCCGCAAGATCAGATTTTTAGGATTTTATCTAAAGAAAAAGTTTTTGAATCGCAAGCACTTGTGTTTTTTGTTCGTGATTATTCTGGTTCAATGCAAGGCGACCCAACCGAAGTGGTTACATCGCAACATTTAATGCTTTATAGTTGGTTGGTTTATCAATATCAAAATAGAGTTGAAACACGCTTTATTTTGCACGATACCGAGGCAAAAGAAGTAGAAGATTTTTATACCTATTATCGTTCGCAAGTGGCTGGTGGAACGCAGGTTGCTCCTTCGTTTGAGATGGTAAATAAAATTATTGATGAAAATAATTATGCTAAAGATTATAATATTTATGTTTTCTACGGAACCGATGGCGACGATTGGGACTCAAGCGGAAAGAAAACCATTGAAGCTATCAAAACATTGTTGCCAAAAATAAATCGTTTAGGAATTACGGTAGCTAAAAATTCGTGGACAACTGCAAATCAAACTACTATAGAAAAATATCTTGAAAAATCAGGTTTATTGCACACGCATAAAGATGTAATTAAAATAGATTCTTTTGCTTCAACAAATGTGCAAGAAGAACGGGTTATAAAAGGAATTAAAAAACTAATAGAATAATTATGAATTTTAAATTATGAATTATTAATTAATTCAGAATTCAAAATTATAAATTCAAAATTAAAGATTATGCAATTAATAAATCAACATACAAAAAAAATAATGGAGGAATCTAAGATATACGCTGCAAAAGCGGGTCTTAATTTCGACGATGAAACTTTGGAGTATATCGTATCAAACAAAGATATGATAAACTTATCGCCAAAGGTTATGATTCCTACATTATACGATTATTGGGTAAACGATGTGGAGGTGCTGAAAGGGCAGGGGAAATATAAGGTTTATCCGAGCAATCCGTACGAAACAGTAATAAATTCGCGTCCTGCGATATCGTTTTATAACGATAATAATCCCGATTGGCTTAACGTAATGATTTTTTATCATGTACTTGGTCATATAGATTTTTTTCAAAACAATTATTTATTCGAAGATACTTGGAATGATGATTTTGTAGGTCAGGCTCTTGCCGATAAACGATTGATTAGCGAATATCGTTCTAAACACGGACGTTGGACAGATTATGTTTTAGAATTTAGCCGTAGTATTGATAATCTTGTTGGGTATTTTAACCGTATATCTAAAAATGTTGATACTTCTGATAAAGATGCAAGTAGTATGGTTAATTTTTATTTTTATAATTTTTTACAAGAAACCGAAAATGTTGCCGATTATATTATTTTTAATGAGATATCGCGTTATAACGATTTAATTGAACAAGATAAAAATGTTGGAGAAACAATTTTCTTTACAGAAGTAAAAAAGAAATATCCCGAATTTCAATCTGCTTACGACAAATATATCAATAAAGAAAAAGAAGATATTTATGAAGATGTTATTGAGTTTATTCGTGATAATTCTCCGTTTTTAAGAAAAGAAGAAAACTCGTGGATGAAGTCTGTAATAAATGTTGTTCGTAATACATCATTGTATTTTTCGCCTCAAATTCGTTCTAAAATAATTAACGAAGGTTGGGCGAGTTATTGGCATAATAAATTATTTACTCAAGATGATAGAATTTCTGGTCATCAAGTAGCATATTCAAAAATAAATGCAGGAGTAACATCAATAAGCAGAGTTGGTTTAAATCCGTATGCAATAGGTTTACGTTTGATAGAATATGTTGAGGATAAAGCAAATAAAGGTAAAATGAATTATCTTTATACATCTTTAACCAATATCAACGAAAAAGAAAAGTACAATAAAAACCTTAACGAAGGGCAAAAAACAATTTTTGAATTACGCCGTAAATTCTCCGATTTTATGCTTATAAATACCTTTGTTGATCAAGAATTTGTTGATTTACATAATTTGTTTGTAACAGGACAAAGGTTTAATAAACAGCGTCAAACAATTGAATATTATGTAAAAAGCCGAAAAGCAAAAGATTACAAAAAAATGCTTTTAGATTCGCTATACGACCCACCACTAATTACAGTAGATACAAGCAAAACAAGTGATGTAAACTTATATTTAGTGCATAAATTTGAGGGAAAACAGCTTGTGCAAGAGTATATTGCAGAAACAATGGTTGGTGTAGAATATTTGTGGGGCGGACAAGTTCAGCTCGAAACTACTTTAATTGTGAGGAAGAAAAAACAAAACGGTGAAAGCGAGTTTGAACACAGAAAAATTCTGTACACAATTAAAGACAAGAAAGTTACAGTGAAAAATTTATAATTTAAACTTCAGCATTATGGCAAAAAAAAATATACATGAATTATCTAAACTTGCTAAAAACCTGAAGGAAGAAGGTGGGCGAATAGAAAGTTTAATTAGATTAAGTAATAAAGCATATAAAAAAGAGAAACGTCCTACTATTTCTTTCGATGAATTTTTGAACGAAATTAGAAAAAATCCAGAGTTAGTTTTTAGAGATATTTTTCAGTTTTTTCACGATATGGTTAAGCACTATATCCCCGAAGGAGTTGATGAATATGGAGTACAGAAAGAATCTATAGGTTATGTTAATTATGATACAAAAAACTTATTTTCAAGCGATATTCACGATCCGTTTTTTGCCGACAGATTATTTGCTAATAGGTTTATGAAACTGGTTGAAGGATTTAAATCTAATATTCAGAAGAATAGGATTTATCTTTTTGAAGGACCTCCGGGTAGTGGAAAAAGTACATTCTTAAATAATTTGCTTCATAAACTCGAAGAATATTCAAAGTTAAAGGAAGGTATAATGTACAAAACTAATTGGCAGTTAGATATTAGTAAAATAAGTGATTTTACAAGGTTTAGCCAGTCAATTCAGAAAGTACCGGGTTTAAAAGAACAGTATTATAGTCAGGTGCGTTTTGGAGTTAAACACCCAAATAAATTAGTGTTTTCTTGTCCAAATCACGATCATCCTATTTTGCAAGTACCTATTGAATTTCGTAAAGATTTACTAGATGAATTAATAACAGACGAAAAGATTAAAGAAGAAATAATGCACAGTAAACAATATGAGTGGATTTTTAAAGAAAAACCTTGTAGTATTTGCAACTCATTACATTCTGCTTTAGTTGATTCTGTTTCTGACCCAATGGATATTTACAAAATGATTTTTGTGAAACCAATGGTTTTTAATCGTCAGTTGGGTAACGGAATAAGTGTTTTTAATCCGGGTGACCCTGTAATTAGAAATGATATTTCAAACAATCTTTTACAGCAGAAAATTGATAACTTATTTGAAAAAACATCTGTTATTTACAGATTTTCTTATTTGGCAAAAACCAATAATGGTATTTATGCTTTAATGGATATTAAAAAAAATAATATTGAAAGATTAAAAAACTTACACGGTATTATTAGCGATGGAGTACACAAAGTTGAATTATTAGAAGAAAGAATACGTACGTTTTTTATAGGACTTGTAAATCCTAGTGACAAAGCACATTACGAGCAAATACCTTCGTTTAAGGATAGAGTAATGACAATTAAAATACCTTATATTTTAGATTATAATACAGAAGTAGCTATTTATAAAAATAAATTTGGCGAAAATATTTCGGAAAAATTTGTACCGCTTGTTTTAGAAAATTTCGCAAAAATTATTTTATCTTCAAGAATGAATGTAAGTAATTCTGTTGTAAAATCTTGGTTAACAAATCAAGTAAAATATAATAAATATGCCGATAAAGATTTATTGCTGTTGAAGATGGATATCTTTACAGGTAAAATACCTACTTGGTTGCACGAAGATGATATTAAAAAATTAAGTAAAAAAGTAAGGAAAGATATAATAAACTCAGCTAACGAAGAGGGTTTTAAAGGATTTTCTGGTCGTCAATCTTTATCAATAATTAACGATTTATTTGATAAATATAAAGATTTTGAGAAGCAAATAACCATGGATATGGTAGAGAAATTTTTTATTGCAAACGAAGAATATAAAAAGCTTATCCCTACAGATTTCTTATCCTCTATTGTAGATTTATATGATTATAATATAATGCAAGAAATAAAAACATCATTGTATCATTACAATAACAAGAAAATTTCTACCGATATTCAAGATTATTTATTTGCAATTAATTTTAGCTTAGGCACGAAAAAAGCATCAGCATATACAGGTAAAGAATTAGATATTACAGAAGAATATCTGAGTAAATTTGAGAAAATAATTCTTGGTGCAGCTGCAACAAAAGATAAAAGAGATGAGTTTAGAAAAGAAATGCAGAATCAGTATATTAAATATACTTTGGCTCAAGAAATATCACTAAAAAATAAAAAGATTACTCAAACCAAACAGTATAAAGAATTGTATGATAAATATGTTGGTAAGATAAAAGAAAATGTTCTTGAACCTTACAAAGAAAATGTTAGTTTTAGAAGAGCAATCCTAGATTTTGGTAATAAAAATTTCAATGCCTACGATAAGCGATTGAAAACTGATGTGAAATTATTAATCACAAATCTTAATAAAAAATATGATTACACCATTAAAGGTGCAAAACAAATTTGTATTTATGCAATAGATAAAAGTTTGTTTAAAATTTATTAGAATATGATTATAAGAAAAGGTACAGAGCAAGATTTTTCACAAATTTTGGCTTTGATAAAAGAACTTGCATTATTTGAAAAAGCTCCGCAAGAAGTTTCAAATACAGTAGAAAAAATGCAAAATGAAAAAGATTTATTTGAATTTTTTGTAGCAGAAAAAAATGGCGAAATTATAGGAATGGCACTATACTTTTTTGCATATTTTACTTGGAAAGGAAAATCGTTATATTTAGACGATTTGTATGTGAAACAAGAGCTGCGTGGCAGTGGAGTAGGGAGTAAGTTGTTGCGTAAAATCTTTGAAGTAGCACAAGAACATAATGTTGACCGACTTCGTTGGCAAGTGCTAGATTGGAACGAACCTGCAATAGAACTTTACGATAAAATTGGTGCAACACTAGACAAAGAATGGATTAATTGCGATTTTGATAAAGCGGGAATT
>CAZRWZ010000052.1:0-13014 GCA_964603745.1 uncultured Bacteroidaceae bacterium
AAGGAGGAACGACGAAGCAATCTGTTAATATTAACATTTCAAACCTAGAAAACGGGCTTTACTTAATCAAGATTAAAACAATAAACGAATATTTAGTTAAACAATTTATTAAGAATTAATTATCTATCAAGAGTGTCGCTTTTAGCGACACTCTTGTTTTTTTTAATAAAAATTAAATAATACTTCTTTCGTTAGATTAAAAACTTAATTGTTTTTTAGTAGAGTAATTTCACACAACGAAAGTAGCAAAAAAAATTGCACATTTAAAAAAGCAAAAATAATTAATCACAGAATAATTAGATTAACTTCGTTGAGGGCTTTGCTGTTTAAAAGATTAATTATCGTAAACAATAGAACCATAAATTAAATATCCAATAACCAACACTCAATTTCCAATAACCAATGAACCCAGCAACTAGCAACCAGCAACCATTTAACAGTAGAACAATAAAACCATTTACCCCACTTTAATAATAAAATAATTTTTTTTGCCTTTTTGAACAAGGATATATTTATCATTAATCAAGAAATTGGTATTGATTATACCATCTTGGTCGGTAAATTTTTCTTTATTAATACTAAGTCCGTTACCTTTTATAGTTCTACGAAGTTCTCCTTTAGATGGGAAAATTTGAGTATGTTCGGCAAGTAAATCAATAATATTTATTCCTTTTTCTAAATCAGTTTTAGTAATATCAAACACAGGAATACCCTCAAAAACAGAAAGGAATGTATCTTCGTCGAGCTGTGCTAGTTGTTCTGAAGTAGATTTTCCGAAAAGAATTTTAGATGCTGCCACAGCCATTTCGTAATCTTCGCGAGAATGAACCATAACAGTAATTTCTTCGGCAAGTTTTTTTTGTAAAATTCTTTGACCTGGGTCTTTCTTCTGTTCTTCAATTAATTGACCAATTTCGTGTTTATTAAGTAAAGTAAAAATTTTAATAAACTTTATTGCATCTTCGTCGGCAACATTTAGCCAAAACTGGTAAAATTTATATGGCGAAGTTAATTTTTTATCTAACCAAATATTTCCTTCTTCGGTTTTGCCAAATTTACCGCCATCAGCCTTTGTAATAAGTGGGCAAGTAATAGCAAAAGCTTCGCCGCCCTCAATTCTACGAATCATTTCTGTTCCTGTAGTAATGTTTCCCCACTGGTCGGCACCACCCATTTGTAGTTTGCAGTTTTGTTCTTTGTATAGATGTAAAAAATCGTATCCTTGCACAAGTTGGTACGAAAATTCTGTAAACGACATACCTGAATTTGCTTCGGTACTGTGCAAGCGTTTTTTTACAGAATCTTTTGCCATCATATAATTAACAGTAATGTGTTTTCCTACATCACGAATAAAATCTAAAAAAGAAAACTTGTTCATCCAATCATAATTATTAACAAGTTCTGCTTTGTTTTTGTTGTCAGATTCAAAATCTAAAAATTTTGCTAATTGGTTTTTTAAAGCCTCTTGGTTTTCTCGCAAAGTTTTTTCATTAAGTAAATTACGTTCTTTCGATTTTCCCGATGGGTCGCCTATCATACCAGTAGCACCACCAAGCAAAGCAAGAGGTTTGTGTCCTGCAATTTGCAAATGTTTAAGCATCATTACTCCAACTAAATGACCAATATGTAATGAGTCGGCAGTTGGGTCAATTCCCACATAAGCCGAAACCAATTCTTTTTCTAATAAGTCTTCAACACCCGGCATAATGTCGTGTATCATGCCTCTCCACTTAAGTTCTTCTACAAAATTCATCTGCTATTTTTTAAATTTTCACAAAGATAATCTATAAAATTTAAAGTTAAAGCGGAGTTCTTGTAATTATTTTTATCTCCTAAAGGATTTTTTAAATACAGATATGTTAAATAACAGAAATATTTTGTTAAATATAGAGTTATTATATATGAATAGAATGTACCTTTGTGTAAAATATTTAATAAATGAAAAGGCTACACATTATCTATTTTTTATTAATTGTAATTAACACCTTATTTGCTCAAGATGTAGAGCAAATAGCAAAAGCAAAGCCTGTTAGTTTCTCAGGTGGTTTAAATGCAAGTTCAACATTTTATTCTTCAAACTCAGCAAACAATCAACGAGATCCGTTTATTTGGATAATTAATGGAAACATTAATTTGAATTTTTATGGAGTAGTTAACGCTCCATTATCTTTTATGATTTCTAAAGAAAATAAAACATTTAATCAGCCTTCTTATAAACAATTTGGAATTAGCCCAAGATATAAAGATTTAACTGTGCATATTGGTTATAGAGCAATGAATTTTTCGCAATATACAATGTCTGGAATTCAATTTTTAGGTGGAGGCGTTGAATATACACCAAAAGATAAACCTTTTGCAATTAAAGGTTTTTATGGCAGATTTGCTCAAGCAGTACAATATAAATCAATAGCCTCGTACGACCCAAATGCAATAATTTTGCAACCTGCTTTTGAGCGTTGGGGATACGGTTCTATGGTAACAATTGGTAAAAAAGGTCAATTTGTAGATTTTATATTTTTTAAATCTATTGATGATAAAAACTCTATTGATGTGCCGGATACGATAGATAACCTGAAACCTACCGAAAATTTTGTTTTAGGAATAAATACAAGAAATAAAATTACTAAAAATTTAAACTTTAAATTAGAATTTGCATTAAGTGCTTTATCAACAGATATTCGTCAACCCGAAATTGAACAAGAAACTTATTCATATTCAAATAATCTTGGTTTTTTGTTTTCGCCTCGAACATCATCACAGTTTAATAAAGTATTTAACACTGGCTTAGATTATAAATTTAGATTTGCCAATGTTGGAGTTAGTTACAAAAGAATTGATCCTGAATTTCAATCCTTAGGTACATCATTTATAAATAATGATGTTGAAGAAATTACGGCTAACCTCGGAACAAGTTTTTTTAAAAATAAGGTTTCCTTTTCAGGTAATTTTGGTACACAAAAAAATAATTTAGATAACAGTCAATTTACTACTAACAAAAGATTTATTACTTCGGCTAATTTAACTTATTTAGCTACTCAAAAACTGAATTTCGTAGCATCTATTTCAAATTTTAATACAAATTCAACACCAACTCAAGTGTATTTGGTTGATTCAATAAAATATTCGCAAGCAACAAGTAATTTTGGAATAACAACAAATTATAATTTTGGCGATACTGTTTTAAGTCAAGGGCTTAGTTTTTTAACTAGCTATCAAATAGGTAATACATTAAATAAATCGGGAACAGCTGTAACAGATATATCTAATACATTTTTAAATCTTAATTTAATGTATCGTTTAGGATTTATACCACAAAAAATATCTGTTTTTGCATCAATAAATTATTCGAGTTTCGAGAGCGAAGGTATTACAACAAATTCAGTAGGACCTACAATTGGTATAACAAAACAATTATTAGATGATAAACTAAAAATTGGTTTAAATACAACATATTTAAGTACTTCGGGAACAAATAAATCATCATTAATAAATATTAGAGCTTACAGTAATTATAGTATAAATAAACATCACTCATTCAAATTAGGTGTGAGTGTTTTAAATAAAAATGCTAATAATATTGGTATAACACAGTTTCAAGGAAATGTTGCTTATGCTTATATTCTTTAGTTGAAAGTTGAAAGTAGAAAATTGAAAGTAGATTGCTTCACACTAATGTGTTTTCAATGACGCTCAATATAATCGTCATTGCGAGGAATGATTCCGATAGCTATCGGAAGAATGACGAAGCAATCTCTATAAAATAAAAAAATATAAAAGTGAAAAATAAATTATTAATTATATTATCAATTTTACTGAATATTAATTTTGCTTTTTCGCAAGTTATTAATCCAGTAACGGTAACAACAACACTTACACCGCCATATTCGGCTCTCTTGCCAGATTATAGTACAATTGGTTCAAATAAATTAATGGCATCAATAGTTTTTAACGATTTGTCTGAGCCATCGTGGGACGTTCGTCTAAAAATAACAATTGAAAGTAATCAGATTAGAATATCAACAAAACCAAATTTTAGACCAAATACAGCTATTACACTTTTTTCTGGAGCACCAATAATAATTTCTGGAGAAGAATTAGAGCCATATTTAAATTACAATAATATTGATGTTGCAGGAATAAGCATGAGCGATTTGCAACAAAACGGGAAATTACCTGAAGGCTATTATACTTTTTGTGTTGAGGTATATGATTATCGTAGTAACAGATTATTATCTAACACAGGTTGTGCGGGAGCATTTATTCAATTAAACGGAGTGCCTTTAGTACAAACCCCTGCAAAGGCCACTGTGATTATGGCACAAGACCCTATAAATATTCAGTTTCAGTGGCAATTAAGCACACCTCAGTTTTACGGCGACCCTAGCAATACCGAATATCAATTATCATTATATAAAATATTAGACCCTAATGTAGAGCCTCAAAACTCAATAGCAAATAATGTTGTTGAGCAAATATTTCAAAGCGATTGGTCGCCAAATACAACTGGTATTTATGGAATAGGTGAACCTCCTTTAGAAATAGGTGAACGGTATTCATATACAATTCAAGCACACGATGTACAAGGACGTGATGTATTTAAAAACAATGGCTTATCAGAGGTAGGTTGGTTTAACTACGGTTATCCGGAAGGTGGACACATAGCATTAACAAATCCAAAAAATGACAGAAGCTTTACAATAGCAGAGTTTAAACGATTTCAATGGCAAGCACCCGATAATACACTTGAAAATCAGCAGGTTTTTTACAATCTAAAAATTGTTGAATTACAAGCAGAACAAGATACTGTTGATGCAATTTTGCATAACGAAGCTTGGTACGAATTTACAACGCAACCCGAAATGAATTCATTTGGTGGCGACCATATACTAAATAAAGATATTGAAGAACAAAAAGCTTATGCATGGCAAGTTACAGCACATACAGGCGATCAGCAAATTGCAAAATCACCAATTTATCAGTTCATCGGGCCTCCACTTATAGAGTGGTTTTGGGCAGGAAACCATAAGGTTTTTGTTACCCGAACAAACAACGACGATTTAAGCAATCTTTCGGGAAAAGGAAAAGTTAAAATAAACCCTGATGGTGATATGTTTGAGTTTGAATTTGATAGCCTGCAAATTGTTAATTCTGGTGGCGAAAATACATTAATGAACGGTGCTTTATATTCTGAACTTTCAAATTTTGATGATATTGAATTAACAGCAAATTATGATGATAATGGAAACGCATATTTCCACCCAACAGCATTACGATTAAACAAAGAAGAACTTGCTATTCAAGGAACTGTAACATGGGCTTTTCCTCATGCAGTAAACTCAAGCGAGCCTCCAAAAGTGGTTTCAAAAC
Source organism: uncultured Bacteroidaceae bacterium (assembly GCA_964603745.1). GTDB lineage: Bacteria > Bacteroidota > Bacteroidia > Bacteroidales > JAFGXI01 > CAZRWZ01. The sequence goes on from CAZRWZ010000052.1 coordinate 5,368, forward strand.
TTTCGTGGATAAATTATGATAATCTTAAACTAAATGGTAAAGCAAATCTATTGGCTACTAATAAATTTGATTTAATAGATCCTGCAAATTTCCGTTTAGAACTTGATACAATTTCCGACTTTTTTATTATTGATAACAAATTTACCGAAAGATTTTACGGAGATATTTTCTTACCCGAAAAAATCAAAGATTTAAACGGAAACAGAGTTTCATTGCATTTTAATTTTGTTGATAATTTGTATTATTTCACTAACGAAAATATTACAAAAAGTAATACAATTAATTTAGTAGCAAATACCGAGTTAATGCTAAATCCAAAAAATATTACTGTCGATTTATCCGAAACACAATCGCCACAGCGGTTTTCGGGCAATTTAGATTGGAAAGGTGTTTACTTAAATAATTTTAATGTAGTTTACAAAACAGCTGTTGATGCAAGTGGACAGATGATTATAGACCAAAAATTATCAAATAATTTTGTGTTAGATAATTCTGCCGAAACAAATGCATGGATAACTTACGAAGGTTTAGATTTAAAAATAGAACATAATTTTGCACAAAATTCAATGTGTAAATTTAATACTTTTGAAAGCCCATTAACACAATCAAAAATTGTAATAGAACAATCAGTATTACAAGAAGGCTATTTAAAAGGAACAATAAAAGTTCCTTTCCTTAAAGATGATGAACCAATGCCTTACACTTTGCCACTTTCTGTTGATGGTTTCACTCACGGATATCTCGATAATGATTTCCAAAATTTTGTTGTAGATTTAAATCCTGATAAAGATAAATTGCATATTGCAATAAAAGTAAAACAAGCAGTTTTTGCTGAAAACGAGCGTTTAGATTTAACTGTAGATATGGATTGGCAAGCAATACAATGTATGGCAGAAAATATTGATGGTTTAAGCATTTGGGGCGACCAAAATATTGGTTTTGGCGAACGCAATGGTAAAAAAGGATTAGAAACACAACTAACAGGACTATTAGAAGGGCAATATACAATAACAATTGATAGTTTATTAGCATCAAAAATGTATGGTGATTATTTAATTGGATATATAGGAACTATTGCTCTAGGCGAAGATATTTCATCTGGTGAAGGACCAACAAGATTTGTTACAGGGGTTACCAAAACGGTAACTTTAGATTTACCTGTTACAAGTATTGAACCAATGCCTGTAATAAAAGAATTTATTAATGATGCAGTAGATTATTTAGAGGAAGTGCAAATTCACGTTACAGTGCCATTTGCATTAAAAACAGCATTTTTTGTTGGAGCCGGCGAATTAATAATGGTGCATAACGACCCTGATTGGGGTGATGCATTTTTTGCAGGGATAAAAGGAAAAATCTTAAAACCTGCAAGTGTTGGTGTAGATTGTAGTTTCTTATTAGGCAAAAATGAAGGTACACTTTATTGGTTAGCTGAGATATCAGTAAAACTTTCTAATTCTGGCGAAATCGATAAAACCTTACCTAAGAAACAACAATTACTTAAAAAATTAGATAAGAAAAAAACTCAGGGAATTCCAATCGGTCCATATATTAGATTAACAGGTATATCAGGAAGGCTTTATCATCACATGAAAAATAAAGTTCCTGTAGGGGTGAATTGTAATATGGATTTTGCAGAAATTGATGAGCCGGGTAGTGGTTATGATATAAACTTATCAGAATTGCCAGACTTACCAGAAATTAGCTGTAAAACTTTATTAGGATTGCTTGATAATAATCAGAAACAAGATTTACTTGATGAAATGAGTGAAGAAGAATTTTTGGCAATTTTAGAAACTGTTGATATAAATGATATTCAAGAACTTGTTGATTATATTAAAAATCATGACCCTAATGCAGAAGATGCACTTAATACAATGTTGATTGCTTACGATTTGCAAAATGGAGATGATTTTAACTATGCTCGTGTTGCACGATTATTTCCTGAAATTGACTGGAATGCACGTTTAAAAGAAGAAAATTACAAAGGTTTACAATGGGTTGATTTATGTGATATTGATTTGCATTGGCCTACAATTCCAAGCTTGTGTGATATGTCAGAATATGTTTTAAACAAAGTACTTGGAGAATTACCTGCACCTAAATATTCAGTTTTAAAAGATTTAGAGCCAAATATTGATTGGGCAGTTATAGAAGTAGATTATCCAGAAGCAAATTGGCCAAGTTTACGAGAGCAATTTCCTGATGGTGGATTGTGTAATTTAGTAATGCAATATCCAAATATTGATTGGGGTTATATTTATTTACGAGTTCCTGAATTACCTCGCTTACCTTGGCCTATTGATTGGAGCAAGTTTATTCCTGATATTCCTGATTTTGATTTTGATGCGGCTTTTCCTGATTTTGAACTACCTGATGACTTAACTTATGGTGATGGTAATATTAATGTTTCATATGATATTGATCCATCTGTTTCTTATGGTGCATTCTTAGGAATTGATATTATTGATAATCCAACATCAGGTATTGTACTAGGAGCTTCCGGCTCAATGGAAATGACTTTTAATAATTCAGGTGGATTAGACCAAATAGGTTTACAACTTGATGCAACTTATGTAAATGTACCGGGTGGATTGTTAGACCCATTTGCAGTTGGTTTAGGTTGTTTATCTTATACACCTTCCGAAAATCAATTTGTTGGTGATTTCTTTGCCGAGGCAAAAAATCCTATGATGTGTGCTCATGGTCATTTACACATGGATATTAGCGACCAAGATTTCCATATAAATCTTGCTACAAAAGAAGAACCAGTTATTGTTCAGCAGTTTTGTAAATATGGACCTATACGATACGAAGGTTTCTTCGATTTTACTCCAAATACTATTGCTGCCGGTTTTGGTTTCCGTTTTGAACAAGGACTTAGTGTTAGTTTTAAACCTTGCAAAAAATGTGAATTAAGTGTTAAAGCAAGTATGGGATATTATGCAAATATTTATGCTAAAATTAATTATCAACCTGATTTTTATTTAGATGAAGCTGAATTTAATGCAGGTTTTCATGCTGATTTAAAAGTTAAATCTAGCGGTAAACTGTGTGGAAAACATAGTTTTACAGTAGCAAGTGTTGCTCTTGATGGTACTTTAAGATATAAACACGACCCACAAAATATTTATGGTAATGTGCATGGTAGTGCAGAGTTTTTAGGTATTGTTGACGCAGATGTTGATTTTACTGTTGATGTAGATTTATAAGAAAATGAATAGATTAATAAAATATAATGAATTAATAGATTGTTTCACTGCGTTCACAATGACGCTCAATATAACCGTCATTGCGAGAAATGATTCCGATAGCTATCGGAAGAATGACGAAGCAATCTCAAAACAAAGAGAAACGTAAATAATGAATAAAATAAAAAATATAATATTATTACTAATAATTTTTTCTTTAAGTGCAAACGCACAAGAAAGAATAAAAGTTATTTCGAGTGTATCAGAAAATAATAATGAGATTATTGTAAAATGGTATGGTAAGAAAGTTTTTACAGCAAATGCTATTGATGTTTACAGAACTGATGCTAATAGCGAAAATTGGAAGAAATTAAACTCATCACCAATAAATAAACAAACAATAATACCACAATCTCTTATTGCAAAAGATGAGGCATTTACTGCAATAGCAAATTCTGTTTCTGGAAATATTGATGATATAAATGGTTTTGTAGTGTTAATTGTAATGATAAAATCTGTTGAATATCCCGAATTTGCTGATTTTCTTGGTATTCAATATTACGATAAAACTGCTGTAAAAGGAAAATCATACAAGTATAAAATTACAGATACAAATGGAAAAACTCTAGGTATTTCAGATGAAATGACTTATAATAATTTTGAAAAATTAAACTCTCCTGATTCTTGTAGAATTGATGTAAAAAAGCATATTCCATTAATTGCATGGAAACCAAATTCAAATAAATATTTTGGCTATTATGTTTATCGTTCTAACAAAAAAGGAAAAGAAAAAACAAGAATAACAAAGCAAGCAATAATCGTTGCTAAAAACGACAAAGGCAAATATCCTGAATATAATTTTAATGATGACACCATGAATATAGGAGAGGTGTATTATTATAATATTGTTGGGATTGATTATTTTGGACAAGAAAGTAAATTATCTAAAGAATTAGTTGCTGTAATTAAAGATGAAATACCACCAAGAGCCCCAGCTTCGGTTAATGCCAATGTTAAAGGTGTAAGTGTAAAATTATTTTGGGATAGCCCTATAATTCCTGATTTGGCTGGGTTTAATGTATATCGCTCACTTTCTAAAACTGATGGATTTACAAAAATAAATAAAGAATTAATCGATAAAAATTATAGAAGTTATACCGATGAAGTAGAAGATGTTGGAGTTCAATATTACAAAGTATCAAGTATTGATACCGCTGGAAATGAGGCATATTCGTATGTGCGACCTGTTGAAATTACAGATGTATTTCCACCAACAACACCTACAAATGTGATTTGCACTGCCGATACTGGTGTAATAAATATTTTTTGGAAAGCAAGTGAGGATAGCGATTTAAAAGGTTATTTTGTATATCGAACAATTAGTAAAACAGACGAAAGTAATTACGTATTAATTAATCCCGACCCAATTACTGAAAATAGATTTAGTGATACATTACCAAAAATTGCAAGAAATAAATTTTACTATAAAGTTGTTGCAATTGATACATCATATAACAGAAGTGATTATTCAGAATTTGCTGTAATTGGTATGCCAGATGTTACACCACCAAAAAAACCAATAATAAAATCTGTAAAAGCTGAGGGTGATAAATTAATTATAGAATGGTTTAAGAACTTCGAAACCGACCTTGCAGGATACAATATTTACAGAAAAGTTAAAAACGATACTATCAATAAAAAAGAAAAACTTAATATAAGTACAATATCAAAAAAATCTATTGTGTTTACTGATATTTTTGCCGATAAAGATATAGAATATCAATATTCTATTGTAGCTTTTGATACATCAGGTAATTATTCAGAATTCTCTGATATTTATTCAGCAATTTTAATTGATACCTCAAAAATAGCTAAAGATTTTTCTAATTTTAAAGCGAGTTATAATAAAAATAAAAAGCTAGTAAAGCTATCGTGGAAAATTAAAAATTTAGATAATATCAAAGGATTTATGATTTACAGAAAAGAAGCTTTAAAAGGGCAGTTAAAACCAATAACTGGTTTAATTAATAATACTGAATTTAATGACAAAAGAATAAATACAAAAAAAGCAGGGACTTATTTATACCAAGTTCGTGTTTTTACAAAAAAAGGAGAAATAATAAAATCAAATATTAAAAAAATTAATATTGACGTGAATAAGAAATAAACAGATTGCTTTACAGCGTTCGCAATGACGTAAAGTTAACCGTCATTGCGAGAATTCCGATAACTATCGGAAGACGAAGCAATCTATATAAAGAAATTAAAATATAATACAATGAAAAAGATACTATTTATAATCGGATTAGTTGTAATAACACTAAGCAGTTTTGCACAAGTAGGAATTAATACACAAACACCCGACTCGTCGGCAGTATTAGATTTAAAATCAAATAATAAAGGTTTGCTAATTCCTACAATGACAACAACGCAGCGTGAAGCAATGCAAGCCGCACCACCAGCATCTGGTTTAGCCGACGGTTTATTGGTTTACGATACAAATTTTAAGCGTTTCTATTTTTGGGATACTAATGTTTCTAAATGGCTAGTATTAAATAATTGGAGAAAAGAATATACAAGTGATGCAAGCGATGATGAGCATGTTTCAATAGTATTAGAAAATAGTTCTAATGTTGGTATAGGACAATCATCACCAAACAGTAAATTAACAGTAAACGGAAATTTATCAGTAGGTAATACAAATACCTCAGCTCCATCAAATGGTGTATATGTTGATGGACAAGTTAAAATAGCTTACTCAGGAACAAATACAGATAAGTTAATTGTAGATGGTAATTCAACAATAACAGGAACAGTAACTGCAAATAAGTTTGTAGGTTTTGGCATTACACCTATTGGAGGAATAATAATGTATTCAGGTTCAATAGCAGGTCTTTTTAATGGAGATGGCGAAGGTGTAGCTGGAACAAAAATGGACGGTTGGGCTATTTGTAATGGAATTGATGGAAGACCAGATTTAACTGGAAAATTTATTGTTGGAGCAGATATTAATGAAAATTCTTTAGATGCTGATACTATTTATCAAGTTAATGAACAAGGAGGGGAAAGTTATCATACTTTAACTGTTAATGAAATGCCTAGTCATAAACACAGCATTGATCATGATCATGAAAGTTTTGAAGGAGGGGAACATAGTCATGAGATGACCTTTTATAATAACGGAAGTGGTAGTAAGGTTCCAACTTGGGATAATGATAATGGTGATACACAAACAATAAATACTAGTTCAGTAAAGATAAATATAGATGTACCTCAATATCATGGAGATTCAGGAAATACCGGTGGAGGTTTAAAACACGAAAATCGTCCGCCATATTACGCAGTTTATTATATAATCAGAACTAAATAAGAAAGTATTAAATAATGAAGAAAATAACATTTTTAATCGGGTTAATAGTAATAAGTTTTGGCAGTTTTGCACAAGTAGGAATTAATACAACCGCACCCGACTCATCTGCAGTATTAGATTTGAATGCAAACAACAAAGGTTTGCTAATTCCAACAATGTCAAAAACACAACGTGAGGCGATGCAAGCAAGCCCTCCGTCATCAGGTTTAGCCGATGGACTTTTAGTTTACGATACAAATTATAAACGCTTCTATTTCTGGGATATTAATATTTCTAAATGGGTAGTTCTAAATAATTGGAGAAAAGAATACACAAGCGATACGAGTGATGATGAACATGTTACAATTGTTTTAGAAAATAGTTCTAATGTTGGTATAGGACAATCATCACCAAACAGTAAATTAACAGTAAATGGAAATCTATCAATAGGAAATTCAAATACACAAGCACCACCTAATGGAGCATATGTAGATGGGCAAGTAATAATTGGCTCAGGAGCAGGTACTACATCAAAGCTTGAAATAGAAGGAACAGCAACAGCTACTGATAGCATTACAGCACCAAATTTTTGGGGAAGAGGAACAGTACCTGTTGGATTTATTGGTATGTATTCTGGTAGTACTAATGCTACTTTATTTGAAGCGTCAGGAAAAGGTAAAGACGGTAGCAAAATGGAAGGTTGGGCTATTTGTAATGGACACAACGGAACGCCAAACTTAGTTGATAGATTTGTTGTAGGTGCAGGTAGAGATAATTTAGATGCCAATTTAGAAGCAAACAGAATGTATGATGTAACAACTACAGGTGGCGAAAATTCTCATACTTTAACTATTGCTGAAATGCCCAGTCATAATCATGAAGGATTAACTGATACTACAGGTAGTCACAGACACGGACTAAATACAAGAAAATATGATGACAAAGCAAATGGTGTTACAGCTACAAACTATGGGGGTAATGATACTCATACTGCATATGCTGGTATACATTCTCATAAATTATATATTGAAAATAAAGGAAATGATGCACCACACGAAAATCGTCCACCATATTACGCAGTTTATTATATAATGAGAATTTATTAAA
>CAZRWZ010000053.1:0-12661 GCA_964603745.1 uncultured Bacteroidaceae bacterium
TTTAACAACTTATAAACTAACAGAGTGAAACCCTGACTTGCGGATTTAAGGTATAATACTAAAAAACGGAAATGAGTTTTTATCATTTCCGTTTTTTAGATATTATTAACTGAGTTCGATTAATACTTTATATTAAGTTTCGTTAAATACACCAATATTTTCAAATTTCTTAATTCTTTCGTTAATCAACTCATCTTTAGGAATTTCCATAAGAGATTTTAAATTCTTTTTTAAACTTGTTTTAACAGTTTCAAACATTTTTTCAGGATTAACATGAGCTCCTCCAAGAGGTTCTTTAATTATACCATCAATTAATTTGTTCTTTTTCATGTCTTTAGCCGTAAGTTTAAGTGCTTCGGCAGCAGTTTCTTTATATTCCCAACTACGCCATAAAATAGTAGAACAATTTTCTGGTGAAATTACAGAATACCATGAGTTTTCAAACATTAAAACTTTATCACCAATTCCAATTCCTAAAGCTCCACCAGAAGCTCCTTCGCCAATTATAACAACAATAATAGGTACTTTTATTCTAAACATCTCGAAAAGATTACGAGCAATTGCTTCACCTTGTCCTCTTTCTTCGGCTTCTAAACCTGGGTATGCACCGGGAGTATCAACAAAAGTTATAATGGGTTTGTTAAATTTTTCAGCTAATCTCATTAATCTTAGTGCTTTTCTGTATCCTTCTGGATTAGCCATTCCAAAATTGCGATATTGACGCATTTTAGTGTTTATTCCTTTTTGTTGACCAATAAACATAACTGTTTGCCCATCAATATCTCCAAAGCCACCCACCATTGCTTTATCGTCTTTCACAGTTCTATCGCCGTGGAGTTCAATAAATTTTCCTTTAGTAATGGCTTCTATATAGTTTAATGTATATGGTCTATCAGGATGCCGAGATAACTGAACCCTTTGCCATGAACTAAGATTTTCAAAGATTTCTTTTCTTTTATTGTCAATTTGGTCTAGCAAATCTTTTTTTGCTTGACTCATATCAACATCACTCTCTTTTTCAACTTGTTCAAGCTTTTCTATCTGTTTTTGCAATAAGCCTATAGGCTCTTCAAAATCAAGTAAATTCATCAATAAATTTTTTTTTCTTAAGCGGTGCAATTTACAAAATAATTTTAAAACCATTGTTTAATATAAAAGATAATTCGCATAAAACTAAAAATGGATTAGGTTTTGATTAAGAATTTGTAGGATTTAAATTTTGGGCAACAACGCAGAAATTGGACGTTATAGACAGAGCTTACAGAAATACTCTCAGTATTTTTCTTTTAAAAATTAAACAATAGCAAGTGTTGCAATACTAATTTTAATGTTTTCGGCATTTTGCAATGTTTTTATACATGCCTCAATGGTTGCTCCTGTGGTAATTACATCGTCAACCAAAAGTATATGTTTGTTGTTGAATTTATTATTAGTAAGCTCAAAAACATTTTGTACATTATTCCATCGTTCAATTTTTGTTTTTTTAGTTTGTGTTTCTGTATCAACAGTTCGTATTAAACTTGTATCGTCTAAATTTATTTCTATTTTTTCGGCAATCCCTTGACCTATTAATGTACTTTGATTATATCCTCTTTTTTTAAGTTTTTTGGGGTGTAAAGGAACAGGTACAACATAGTCTATATGTGTAAAATAAGGCGATGATTTGATGTTTAAACCTAGATATTTTCCTAACTCAATTCCAATATCTTTTTTGTTTTGGTATTTTAAAAGATGTAATAATGTTCGGTATTTACTGGCTTTTTTAAAATTAAAAAGCGAGGTGCCTGCTTCTATTTTTGCTCTACCATAAAATAGTTCGGTTAATTTATTTTCTTTTTCAAGATGATTTTCTGTTCTAGGCATTTCAAATAAGCAATTAGTACAAAATAAATATTCGTTATCAACCAATGTATTACCGCAAACTTGACAATAAATTGGGAATACTAATTTTACTAAATCATTTATTAACATTATTTTTTAATAAATTTTGTTGTTTCGGTTTTATTATCGATACTTATTTTTATTGTATAACTTGCTTTAGCTAACTTAGATACATTGTATGTCATTTTATGAAAACCTTTATCGTAATTTTTATTGTTGATATTTGCAATAAGTTTGCCTTGGTTATCATACATATTGATAGTAACATCAGCGTTTCTATCAAGTTTAAATGAAATATTGATAAAATCGTGAGTTGGATTAGGGTATATTGGATACAGCATAAAACTATTCTCACTTGTGCAATAAGTGTTATTGCTTGGGTTTACATCAATATATTTATTAAGAATATCTGCTATAACACATATATGTTCGGGTATTTTATTATCGTATATTGAGTAAGTTGCGTTAAAGGTATATGTTATTCCTGCACCATACATAAGTTCTCCTTCCCAAATTTCACTAATAGAAGAATATTTATCAGGCGATAGTGTAAATTTAATTTTGCTTGCAGGTAAATTCCCTATGTTAATAATATCTGTTTCAATTGATAAAATATTATTGTTTATAGAATATCTAACATCAGTTATTGCAATATCATTTTGTGGAATAACAACCCTGTAATTCTCATATATTGTATCAACACAGTTATTACTATCAACAACAATATGTTCTATTATATATATTCCACTATCGGGATAAACCGTATAAACTACGCTATCTGTTCCAATATTACCGTTACCAAAATCCCAAAAATTAGAGCCTAAGTTTTTAGATGTAAATACTGTGTATTCATTTGTGATACCCCATTGTGGAATGATATCAAAATTAGGGTTTGGTAATTCTAAAATAGAATTATGTCTTGAATATTTATCTGTGCAACCATGGCTAGATGTTGTTGTTAAGAAAATGTTTGTTAGACCTGCTTTTTTAAAAATCACTGTTGGATTTTTATCATAATAAAAATCATTATCAATTTGCCATACATTAGATATAATTGTATCATTAACAATACTACTGTTATTTGTTAGTTGTGTAAGAGTTTTTGCACATATTTTATCGTTTATAAAAAATGCGTTTGGAGTATTATATAACTGGATTTGTTTTGTAACAGAATCTCTACAGCCATTTATTGATTTTATTTTAAATAGAATATTGCATAATGTATCGTTATTGTAGAAAATTATACTTGGATTTTTTACATCTGATGTTGATCCGTTACCAAAATCCCAAAATACCTGAATTACAGGATTATAAGGTAAACTTGTACTGTGGTCGTAAAAATGGATTATTTCGTCTTTACATGTTGCCCCTGTTAAAAAATCGGCAACAGAATTTGGTTTAATTTCTATTGTTTTGTTTAAAGTGTCCTTGCAATTAAAATCTGAGGTTGATATAAGTTGCAGATTATAATAGCCATAATTATTATATAAATATGTAGGATGTTTAGTAATAGAAGTGTCGCCATTGCCAAAATTCCAATAATAAGAAATAATATTTCCTTTAGGTATTGTTGATAAATTTGTGAAATGTATATTATTTTCTTGACACAATTGAGTGTTTGTATAATTTGAAACAGGTAAAGAATGTATTTCTACATTTTTCATTATTAGGTTTGTACAATTGCTGTCTGTTAAAATATTTAAAGATATTGTAAAAATTCCTGTATCGGCAAATTGCATTTGTGGATTTTGCATAGTGCTTGTTTCCCCATTGCCAAAATTCCATTGCCACAATATTATATTTGAATTATCTGTTGTGTAAGATGTATTAGTGAAAATAGTATTATCTGTGAAACAGATATTTGCAATGTCAAAATCTGGTACGGGTGCATTGCCGTGTGTTTGTATATTTATAGTATCAGTGGCAACGCAACCAATTATATTAGTAGTGGTTACAGAGTATTCGCCTGCTGAGGCAATTGTGATATTATCGTTTACACTGCCTGTACTCCATATATAATTAACGGTTTCACTTATTCCATTTTTTAGATATAAATTTTGCCCTGCACAAAGCGAAGTGTCATTGCCTAAACTTGTTGTTATAGGGTAATTGTCTATTGTTACTTTAGCAGTGTCTGATTTAAAAAAGCACCCAAAAGTATCTGTTATTTGCACATAGTAATCTCCTGCTGAAAAAACAGAATGAATAGAATCTGTGTTGCTGTTTTGCCAAACAAAAGTGTAGTTTGTATTTTGCAAACCTGCGTCCCATTCTATTGTATCGCCAAAACATATAAGAGTATCGCTTAAAGCAATGTTCATCTTTGGAAAATAAACCATCACAGTATCGGAACTCTGAAAACCAAAAATATCGGTTACTGTAACAGAATATTGCCCTGTTTTATTTGTAGAAATTGTTTGTGTTGTGTCGCCCGTACTCCAAATATAGTTTGCAAATCTTGCTCCTGCATCTATTATTGTATCGCAAAAGCCGTAAGGTATGTAAATGTTATTTACTAAATTAACAGGCGATTGATATGTATCGGGAAAATATTTATATCTTAAATAATTTTCTACATAATATTTTTCGTTAAACGAAAGAGGTCTGTTATAAACTATTATTTCGGCAATATCTCCGTTAAGGTTTAAATTAGAATACGGAGGCACTGTGCCTTGGCTGTTATTATATGTACCTACAAGAAAATCGAAGTCGGAGTTCATATCATAATTTGCTATAGGAGTGCTATCTAAAACTAAACCATTTTTAAAGAAATGATTTTTAAGAACAGAGAAATTTGTAACAGAAGTAAAATATAAAAAAGAATCTACCGGACTTGATGCTGTTAAATTATTTTCTACAGAACTATGAAATAAATATTCAAATTCATTATTGCTATACAGGTTTGCATATCTCTTTTTTTGAGCTCCGGCTAAACTTTTTGCCACAAAACTACCATTAGAGTTTATTGTTTTTCCTACAATAAATATTGTAATACCGTCGTTAGACATATCGCAAATATCGCCTCCGTTTAGCCATTGGTTACCGTTAAATCTTATAACAGGTTTATTATTTAAAACACTATCAATAAATTTTGGTTGATTTGTATGTTCATTTTGAAAAACAGATGTTTGGTTTGGCGATAAATCATTCCATTCATAAACAGTGCTATCTGCAATATTCATCAATATAGTATCGGCATCTAACCATAATATTTGCCCTTGAATATTAGAAATATTTGGAGGTATAACAACTAAATATTTTTTAGAAACAGAGTCGATACAATTATATTGATCTATAGAATAATGATTTACCATATAAATATCATTATTAAAATATGTTGTATGTCCAATAGAAGCTGTTGAGCTGCTACCGTTTCCAAAGTCCCAAATATTTCCGACTGTATCAGTAGGTATAAAACTTGTTGCATTATTTATAGTACCATATTCAGGATTAATTATAAAGTCGGGATTTGGTAACTTATGAATAGGGATTTGTTTTGTTGTGGAATCTGCACATCCATTTGATGATGTTGCTGTTAAAGTTAAATTAACAAGTCCCGTATCATTAAAATATATTATTGGATTTTGCTCATTATAATTGTTATTATTTACTTGCCAATAATAAGATATTATTATGTCGTTTTCAATAGAGCAATTTTCGTAAAGTGTTGTATTATTTTTTTGGCATATTCCATCTGTTATTATTGCTACTTGCGGTAGATTATGCATTGTAACTTGTTTGCTTGCAATATAACTACACCCATTTGTTGTTTTTGCATATAATGATACTGTATTTAGTGTGTCATTTATGTCAAATAAATGGTTTTCATTTTCATTTGTTGATGTTGTTCCGTCGCCAAAATCCCATTTATATTCTGAAACAGGATTAGAACTAAGTGTTTGTGTAGTATTATAAAAATCTACAATATTAGTTTTGCAGGTATAGCCAAAATTAAAATCTGTTTCGGGACTTGGCTTTATTTCAATATTTTGTATTAGTGTATCTTTGCAGCCATTGTTAGAAATTACTTGTAATTGCAAATTATAATTTCCGTAATTATTATATTGATATATAGGATTTGTTTGGATAGATGTATCTCCATTGCCAAAAATCCATAACGAATTTGTGATATTTCCTAAGGGAACAATGCTTGTATTTGTAAATTGTATATTGTTTTTTTCGCAAAGTTGTGTGTTAGTATAAGCTGCAATTGGCAAAGGATTTATTCTTATATTTTTTGTAATTGTATTTTCGCAAGTATTATCTGTAATAATAGTTAGAGTTACATTGTAGTTGCCTGTATCTAGGTATTGTAAGTTAGGATTTTGAATAATACTTGTGTCGCCATTTCCAAAATCCCAGTGCCAATTTATAATATTTGAAGCATCGGAAGAATAAGACGTATCATTAAATTGAGTTAAATCATTAAAGCAAGTTTTAGTATAATAAAAACCTGGTACGGGTGCATTGCCATGTATTTGTATATTGATAGTATCAGTGGCAACGCAACCAATTATATTAGTAGTGGTTACAGAGTATTCGCCTGCTGAGGCAATTGTGATATTATCGTTTACACTGCCTGTACTCCATATATAATTAACGGTTTCACTTATTCCATTTTTTAGATATAAATTTTGCCCTGCACAAAGCGAAGTGTCATTGCCTAAACTTGTTGTTATAGGGTAATTGTCTATTGTTACTTTAGCAGTGTCTGATTTAAAAAAGCACCCAAAAGTATCTGTTATTTGCACATAGTAATCTCCTGCTGAAAAAACAGAATGAATAGAATCTGTGTTGCTGTTTTGCCAAACAAAAGTGTAGTTTGTATTTTGCAAACCTGCGTCCCATTCTATTGTATCGCCAAAACATATAAGAGTATCGCTTAAAGCAATGTTCATCTTTGGAAAATAAACCATCACAGTATCGGAACTCTGAAAACCAAAAATATCGGTTACTGTAACAGAATATTGCCCTGTTTTATTTGTAGAAATTGTTTGTGTTGTGTCGCCCGTACTCCAAATATAGTTTGCAAATCTTGCTCCTGCATCTATTATTGTATCGCAAAAGCCGTAAGGTATGTAAATGTTATTTACTAAATTAACAGGCGATTGATATGTATCGGGAAAATATTTATATCTTAAATAATTTTCTACATAATATTTTTCGTTAAACGAAAGAGGTCTGTTATAAACTATTATTTCGGCAATATCTCCGTTAAGGTTTAAATTAGAATACGGAGGCACTGTGCCTTGGCTGTTATTATATGTACCTACAAGAAAATCGAAGTCGGAGTTCATATCATAATTTGCTATAGGAGTGCTATCTAAAACTAAACCATTTTTAAAGAAATGATTTTTAAGAACAGAGAAATTTGTAACAGAAGTAAAATATAAAAAAGAATCTACCGGACTTGATGCTGTTAAATTATTTTCTACAGAACTATGAAATAAATATTCAAATTCATTATTGCTATACAGGTTTGCATATCTCTTTTTTTGAGCTCCGGCTAAACTTTTTGCCACAAAACTACCATTAGAGTTTATTGTTTTTCCTACAATAAATATTGTAATACCGTCGTTAGACATATCGCAAATATCGCCTCCGTTTAGCCATTGGTTACCCGAAAATTTTATTGCAGGTTTTTTGTTTATATCTATTAAAGAATCTGTGAATTTGGCTTGATGTGCATTGTCTGTTTGAAAAACAGAATTGTGCATAGGCGATAAATCTATCCATTCAGAAACAGTGCTATCGTTATTCATTATAACAGAATCTGCTCGTAGCCATAAAATTTGACCATTAAAATCAGGTAATTCTGTTTGACTAAATGAGTTAATAAATCCAAAAAGAATTATGTGTATAATTAATAATAACCTCATTAATGTATTAGATTTATAAATTTATTCAAAAATACAATAAAAATATTACTTTTGAACAATTGTGTAAATGAATAATTTAAAACAAAAAACATATAAGGCTTTTGCGTGGAATTTTAGTGGTAGAATTATTAATATGCTTATTAGTTTTATTATCTCTATTTTTCTTGCTCGTATTTTAGAACCAAGTGATTTTGGCTCTTTTGCCATTGTTGGTGTTATAATAAGTTTTTCTCATATTTTTATGGATATGGGGCTTGGTATTAGCATTGTACAAGGTAAAAATTTAAATAAATATCATTATGGTTCGGTATTTTGGTTTAATATAAGTTTAGGTATATTATTAAGTTTGTTGATGTATTTTAGTGCTAACTTAATTGCTTCGTTTTATAATGATTACAAGCTTATTAGTTATATTAAAGTATTGTCATTATTGTTTGTTATAAATTCTTCTACAAAGGTAATTGGTGCCAGATTGCAAAAAGATATGAATATGAAACTACCTGTTAAGATAGGAGTAATATCTTCTGTTATAAGTGGTAGTATAGGTATTGCAATGGCTTTTTTAGGTTATGGAATATGGAGTTTGATAATACAAAGTTTGGTTTCTGCAATAATAAATAATGCCTTATTTGTTATTCTTAATCCATATAAAATATCATTCTATTTTAAATTAAGTTCTTTGATAGAATTATGGAGCTTTGGATTTAGAATGTTTATTTCCGGTTTGTTAGATTCTGTTTTTATAAATTTAGACACATTAGTTATTGGTAAACTATTTTCTGCAACTGTTTTAGGTTTCTATAATAGAGCTAAGAATTTAAATAACTTAATAATAAAAAATATTTCGGCAAGTTTAATGTCTGTTATAATGCCTGCTTTAAGCAATATTCAAGATGAAAAAGAGCGTTATAATATTGTAATTGATAAAACATTGAGTATTGTTAGCTTTTTTGCTTTTGGCATAAGTGGTTTATTGTTTATTACAGGTAAAGATTTAATTTTAATTATTTATGGCGAAAAATGGAACTTTGCAGGAGAATTATTTTCATTACTTATGTTGTCTGCTTTTGCTTATCCTATTAGCTCAGTTCTAGTAAATATATTATCTTCGCAAGGTAATTCAAAAGCATTTTTACGTTTAGAAATTTACAAAAAACTTATTTATAGCTTAAATTTTATTTTCGGATTTATTTGGGGAATAAAAGGTTTTGTTTACGGGCTTATTGTTGTGTACACACTAAGTGTTTTAATAAATATTTTTATGGCAACAAAGCAAATGCAGTTGTCGGCAAAATGGTTTAATACAAAAATTTGGATATATGGTTTATTAGCTATAATTGCTGCTGTAATAAGTTATTTAATAAGTGTGCGTATTAATAATATTTATATCCATATAATTACTGCATCAATTTCTTATTTAGGTATTTATCTGATAATAAACAACATGCTTAAGTTAAATGCTTATAATTTATTATTAATTGAAATAAAATTGTTAAAAAATAAGATTATAAAAAATGAATAAGAAAATATATGTAACACAACCAACATTACCCGATTTATCTGAATTTACAAAAAGTTTAGAACAAATTTGGAAAAGTAAATGGTTAACAAATAATGGTTTATTTCATCAAGAATTTGAGAAAAAACTTGCCGAATTCTTAGGTGTTCAATATATTTCTCTATTTGCTAACGGAACATTAGCATTATTAACATCGCTGCAAGCATTAGATATAACAGGCGAAGTAATAACAACACCATATACTTTTGTGGCAACAGCTCACTCAATTATGTGGAATAATTTAACACCTGTATTTTGTGATATAGAACCTGTTTATGGAAATATTGATATAAACAAAATTGAACAATTAATAACCGAAAAAACAACAGCAATTTTACCTGTTCACGTATATGGTAATCCTGTTGATGTTGAAAAAATTGAACTAATAGCACAAAAACATAAATTAAAAGTTATATATGATGCAGCTCACGCTTTTAATGTAAAGAAAGACGGTAATTCTATTTTAAATTATGGCGATTTATCTGTATTAAGTTTTCATTCAACCAAGGTGTTTAATACAATAGAAGGCGGTGCTATAATATCTCATAATAAAGAAACAAAACAACATATAGATGATTTAAAAAATTTTGGTTTTAGAAACGAAACAACCGTAGTTGCAGCGGGTATTAACGGAAAAATGAATGAATTGCAAGCTGCTTATGGGTTGCTGCAAATTAAAGATATTAAAAATCAAATAGCAAGCAGAAAAAAAATTACAAATATTTATAGGCAATTATTAAATAACATCATTGGAATAAATTTTTATAAAAATATTGATGGCGTGGAGCATAACTATGCCTATTTTCCAATATTTATTTCTGATGAATATAAAATGAGTAGAGATGAATTGTATAATCTATTAAAATCTAATAATATATTTGGACGAAGATATTTTTATCCATTAATAAGTAATATTCCTACTTATAAAGAATTGCCTAGTTCAAATATCAATAATTTACCTGTTGCAAATAAATTAGCAAACCAAGTTATTTGTTTACCTATTTATCCTGATTTACAAGAAGAAGAAATTATGTATATTTGTAATCTAATAAAAGGTAAATAAGTTTTTTGTTTTAATTGTGAAAAAAAAACAGCAAGATATTAATAAGATAATTCTGAAAGGCGAAAACGAAGAAGTAGAATTTAAAATGTCTTTCGATAAGGAGGTTGTAGAAACTATTACTGCTTTTGCAAATACAAAAGGTGGTGCTGTTTATATTGGAGTTAACGAAAAAAATAAAAGTATTAGTGGTATTTCTTTATCAAACGAAAGTATTCAGAATTGGACAAACGAAATAAAGACTAAAACAGAACCAAGTATAATACCTGATACAGATATTATTAGTGTTAATAATAAAACTATTGTTAAAATTTCGGTTAAAGAATATCCTGTAAAGCCTATTGCTGTAAAAGGACGATATTTTATTCGTAAACATAATTCTAATCATCAGTTATCTATTCAAGAGATTTCGGATATTTATATGTATTCTATGCAATATTCTTGGGATAGTTACTTGTATAAAGACATAAAATATAGCGATTTAAACGAAAGGCATATAAAAAAGTTTATTAAACAAGTTAATCTTGTTGGGCGTTTCTTTTTACCTAACACACCCCAAGCAGCATTAAAAAAAATAAAGCTTATTAATGAAAAAGGTATTACAAATGCTGCAACAATTTTATTTTCTAAACAAGATTTAAAATATAATGTGCATATTGGTAGGTTTAAAAGTAAGTCGCTAATAGTTGCAGATACAATGATTAGTGGTAATTTGTTTGATGTTTTAAAAAAATCGATGCAAACAATTATTTCGCATTTGAAATTTGCATTTGAAATAACTGGTAATACAACAAAAAGGCACGAAATACCTGAATATCCTTTAGAGGCTATTAGAGAGTTACTTGTAAATTCTCTTGTTCATAGAGATTATACAAATCCTAGTGATATAAAGATAAAAATATTTGATAATGAAATTACTTTCTTTAATCCGGGTAAATTGTTTGGTGGAATAACTGTTAAAGATTTAGTAAATGATGATTATCAGGCACAAGCAAGAAATAAACTGCTTGCAGAAGCGTTGTATTTAACAAAAGATATTGAGAAATATGGTAGTGGGTATTGGCGTATAAGAAATTATATTTCAGATTATCCTACTATGAATTTTGATTTTAAAGAGATTTCGGGAGGTTTTTTAACTAAGTTATCATATACGGAACAAAAAATTTCTAAGAATAATAATTTGTATAAAATGTCAGAGCCTGTTGTAAATGAGGTTAATGAAGCTGTTAGTGTTATTGATAGGGTCACCGATAGGGTCACCGATAGGGTCACCGATAGGGTCACCGATAGGGTCACCGATAATTTAAGTGATACTCAAGTAAAAATTATTGATTTAATTAAGCAAAATTCTAAAATCACAACATCAAAAATGGCAGAAAAAGTAGGTATTTCAAAAAGAAAAATTCTGGCTAATATTGCAAAACTTAAAAAACTTGGGATTGTTAAAAGAATAGGTAAACCAAAAGATGGGTATTGGGAAATTGTAAAAAAATAAAAAATGATTATAGCAGGAGCAAAAGGGTTTGCAAAAGAATTATTAGAATTACTTGTTAGAGATAAGAATATGAGTAATATTGTATTTTTTGATAATATAAATCAAACTATTCCTAATAAATTATTTAAACAGTTTAATGTAATTAAAGATTTAAAGGTTTTAGAAAATACAAATGACAATCAATTTTGTTTAGGTGTTGGAACACCTAAGGCTCGTAAAATTCTTTTTGATATTTTTATAAAGCATAATAAAAAATCAACAACAATTATTGCTAATTCTTCAAGAATAGGAAGTTTTGGTACAGAAATAGGTGAAGCCTGTTGTATTATGGATTATGTTGTTATTACAAATGATGTAAAATTGGGTAAAGCTTGTTTAATTAATATTGGTTGTACTATTGGGCATGATACAGTAATTGGTAATTTTTGTGATATATCTCCAAATGTAAGCATTTCGGGTAAATGTATAATAGGTAACAATTGTAGTATTGGTACAGGAGCCGTAATTATACCAAATATTAAAATAGGAGATAATTGTATAATTGGTGCAGGAACTGTTGTTACTAATAATATTCCTGATAATTCAGTTGTAGTTGGAGTGCCTGGTAAAGTGATAAAAAATAATAATGAATAGGCTTAAGTTTAATAAACAAAGGTAAAATAGGACTTTGGACAAAAGCCAATGCCGTTAGTTGTTTTGATGAGTTTAATGTGAAGTTTTAGGTAAAACTTATATTATTTTTGAACTATTTTTTTTACCCATTTTGGCAATATAAATGCACCAATAAT
>CAZRWZ010000054.1:0-3520 GCA_964603745.1 uncultured Bacteroidaceae bacterium
CTAAGTAGCACATATCGAACAAAAACCATAATTTAACTCCCGTCGGAATTTTAGCAAATTCCAGATATTTGGACTTAATTTATCTGCAATTTTGATTAGTATTTAGTATAAATCTGTATAAATTATCGAAAAGCTAAATTGATTGAGTATATTCGCAGAGAAAACTTACATTAATCGGCGGAAAATAAAAAAAGATATGAATATAAAAATAGCATGGCGAAATATCTGGCGAAACCGTAAACGGACACTAATAACAGTTAGCTCTGTAATGCTTGCAATAAATTTAGCAGTCTTTACACGTTCTTTTCAAGAGGGAACTTATGCCAAAATGATAGAGAATGCAATTGGCGAATTTACAGGTTATGTGCAAGTACATCAAAAAGATTATTGGGCAGATAAAACTCTTGATAACGGAATAGAATTAAACGATAGTTTACTAAACAAAATAACTAATATACAAAATGTTGATGATATAAATATTAGGCTCGAAAGTTTTGCTTTAGCTTCTTTTGGCAACAATACAAAAGGCACATTAATTATGGGAATTAATCCCAAACAAGAAGAACAAATGTTAAAGCTAGAGCCAAAAATAATAAAAGGTAAGCTTATAAACGAAAACGACAAAGCAATTGTTTTAGGTTCAAAATTAGCCGAATATTTAAAAATTTCAGTTGGCGACACTTTAGTTTTGATGGGGCAAGGACACTGGGGTCAATCGGCAATTAATGCTTATCCTGTTAAAGGAATTTTAAAAATGCCTTCTCCTATGCTCAATAAACAAATTGTTTTTATGCCCCTTAAATTAGCACAAGAATATTTTTCTTTCGAAAATGGAGCAAGCTCAATTGTAGTTAAATTTAAAAATGCAGATGATACGTATAAAATCACTGAAGAAATAAACAGCACTATTGATACAACACAATATACAGCAATGGCTTGGCAAGAAATGTCGCCGGAAATGCTACAACAAATAGAAGGCGATAAAGTTGGCGGTATTTTTATGATTGCTATACTTTATATGATAATTGCATTTGGTGTTTTTGGCACTGTTCTAATGATGACAGAAGAACGCAAAAAAGAGTTTGCCGTAATGATTGCCATAGGCACACAAAAATCTAAATTAATGATTATCACTGCATACGAAACTTTTTTTATGAATTTTATCGGTGTGGCTTTGGGGGTGCTTTTTACAATCCCTTTAGTTTTATATTTTCATTATAACCCGATAGAAATGACAGGCGATGCGGCAAAATCAATAGAAAAACTTGGAGTTGAACCAATTCTGCCAACAATATTACGATTTAGTATTTTTTTAAATCAAATTATGGCAATTCTGTTTATAACTGTTATTGCTTCGATATACCCACTGTTTACCATTTTTAGATTAAAAGTGATGAAGAATTTAAGGAGATAATGTAGTTGCTTACGTCATTGCGAGGAAGAACGACGTGACAATCTTTATGATAATTATTATGATGAAAAAATTTAAAATAGTAGCAAGATATATTAATAAAAATTCTATAAGATAATGAATACAAATAATAAAACTTTCACCTTTAACCTTTTACCTACCACCTTAGTAATAGCATGGCGAAATATATGGCGAAACAAATTACGCAGTTCGGTGGTAATACTTGCCGTTACGGTTGGTTTGTTTGGTGGTTTGGCTGCAACAGGAATAATGAAAGGAATGGTTATTGATATGGTAAAAAACTCTATTGAAAACCAAGTTTCTGATATACAAATACATAACAAAAAATTTCCTTTAAATAACGAAATAGAGTTTAATATAAAAAACTCATCAAAATTATTAACAGAAATTGCAAAACAAAAAGAAGTAAAAGCTGTTTGCCAACGAACAAAAGTTTTTGCAATGGCTTCCACTGCCTCAAAAGGAACAGGTGTAACACTTAATGGTATTGAGCCCGACAAAGAAAAACAAGTTACAAAAATTTACACTAAACTTACCGATAGTTTAAGCAGATATTTTACATCAAATAAAAAAAATAGAATTTTGATAAGTGAGAAACTTGCAAAAAAATTAAACGCAAAAGTAAAATCTAAAATTATTGTTACTTTTCAAGATTTTGATGGCAATTTAACCGGTGCAAGTTTTAAGGTAGAGGGCATTTATAAAACACAAAATGCAATGTTCGACGAGCAAAATGTATTTGTTAGAAAGCACGATTTAGATAAACTTTTAAATATGCCAAAAAATAGTTCACACGAAATAGCTGTGTTATTAAATAATTATCAAGAAACAAAAATAATAGTACCAAATATTTCAAAAGCAGCACCCAATTTATTAGTTGAAGCATGGTACGAAATTGACCCGTATTTGCAACTAACATCATCGCTTACAAGCTATATGTTATTCATTTTTATGTCCATAATAATGTTAGCACTTGGTTTCACTATTGTAAACACAATGTTGATGGTAATTTTAGAACGCACCAAAGAACTCGGTATGATTATGGCTATCGGTATGAACCGCAGAAAAGTTTTTACAATGATTTTGTTTGAAACCTCGCTTTTAGCAATTATTGGTGGTGTTTTGGGGATAATAATTTCAATAATTTTTACTTGGTATTTTGGCGATGTAGGTATTGATATTTCATCAGTAGCCGAAGGTTTTGAGCAATTGGGTTACAGTTCGGTAATGCACCCCGTTTTAGAATTTATTGATTATATTGATGTAATAATTTTAGTAATGATAACAGGATTAATAGCATCTATTTTTCCTACAATAAGAGCATTAAAAATGAAACCTGCCGAAGCGGTTAGAGAATAAATAATATTTAACAATATAGCAATTTAACAGTAGAACAGTTTAACAATAGAACAATGAAGAAAGTAATAGAAATAAAAGATTTATTTAAAATTTACACAGAAACAGAGGTAGAGGTTAAAGCAGTAAACGGAATTAGTATTTCTTTCGAAGAAGGTGAATTTACAGCAATTGTAGGACCTTCGGGTTGCGGAAAAACTACATTTTTAAATTTGCTTGGCGGGTTAGATGTACCTACTTCGGGTTCAGTAATTATTGACAATACAGATATTAGTACACTTTCATCTAAACAAATGATTGATTTTAGAATGAATAATATCGGCTTTGTTTTTCAGGCATATAACTTAATTCCTGTGCTTACAGCAAAAGAAAATGCAGAGTTTATTATGCAATTGCAAAACAAACCTAGAGTTGAACGTGAGCAACGAATAGCCGAGCTTTTTAAAGCAATTGGTATTGATGGAAAAGAAAATATTCGTCCAAATCGTTTATCGGGGGGGCAACAACAACGAGTAGCTGTGGCAAGAGCTTTGGCAAGTAAACCAAAATTTATTTTAGCAGATGAGCCAACTGCAAACCTCGATAGTAAGGCAACAAGTGAATTACTCGATATTATGCACAAATTAAATAAAGAAGAAAATATTACGTTTATATTTGCCACTCACGACCAACGAGTTATAGACCGAGCCGAAAGAATTGTTACTTTAGAAGATGGGAAAGTGATTAGTGATA
>CAZRWZ010000054.1:3620-12524 GCA_964603745.1 uncultured Bacteroidaceae bacterium
AAACCGACAGTATTTCAAAACAAAGAAACTGGACTTTAAATGCTTATGTGAAATTTATGCAAACACTTTCTTTTCAAGAGATTAATAAAAATTGGATGACAGATAATTTAATTCATAACAGGTTGAATTTTAATTGGAATATTAATGATAATCTTACATTCAACACTCAAGTAAGAAACCGTATTTTTTATGGCGAAACTGTAACAAATTTTCCGCAATATCCCGAAATTATAAACCAAGAAAACGGATATATGGATTTGTCTGATATTTTATTTGAGGGAAATTCTGTTTTTATGCATTCAACAATAGACCGACTATATTTAGATTATAACTACAAAAAATGGCAATTTACTTTTGGACGACAACGAATAAATTGGGGGCAAACTTTTGTGTGGAATCCTAACGATTTGTTTAATTCATACAGCTTTTTCGATTTTGATTACGAAGAAAAACCTGGTTCAGACGCTGTGCGGGTGCAGTTCTATCCTTCGTATTCATCAAAATTTGATATTGTAGCAAAACTTGATAACAACAAAAAACTAACAACAGCAGGACTTTACCGTTTTAACAAATGGAATACTGATATTCAGTTTTTAGCAGGATATTACAAAGAAAAAGATTTTGTTTTAGGAACAGGATTTTCGGGTAATTTATTTAAAGGGGGCTTGCGTGGTGAGGTTAGTTACTTTCATTCAAAAAATAATTTTGCAGACACAAGTGGAACTTTTGTTGCTTCTTTAGGATACGATTACACATTTGCAAATTCTTTGATGTTTCAAGTAGAAGCACTATATAATGGCTATGGAAAAAAATCAGGCAATTTTAATTTAGCAGAATTTTATTTTATGCAAATGTCGCCGCAAAACCTGTCTTTAACTCAGTTTTCTTATATAGGATTAATATCCTACCCTATTACACCACTGCTAAAAGCAACATTTTCTGTAATGTATAATCCAAATGATAAGTCAATTTATTTAGGTCCTTCGGTAGATTACTCTTTAAAAGAAAACCTAGAATTTTCGGTTTATACACAGTTCTTTACATCGGATACACCTGTTGAACAAGGCGGAAAAGGTGGCTTTTTGTACTGGCGATTGAAATGGAGTTTTTAATCCAAATTGAGATATTTAATTTCCCGACGCTTACAGCGAACATAACCTAGCTTGCGAGCTCAATCTCTTGACTTTATAGACAGACACTATTTAGAACAGTATTGAAAAACTAATTTTAAAACTTATCTTATTAACATTCTATTGTGTTTTTTATTTACCTTTGTTTACTAAATAATTTATCAGATTGATGAAGAAGATAATCATTATAATTTTATTGTTTGTTGCATATAATACATTTGCTACCTATATTTTAATACCCATGAATGATGTACAAAAAAATCATTTAAAAGCTTATGGCATTGCATTTTGGACATTACAAAATAATATTGAAGTTAAATGGTTGTTAAATTATAGAGGGGGTAGTTTTTTAATTCATTTTCAAAACGAAATTGAAAACGAATGCATTATAAGAAATGTTAGCTACGAGGTAATCGCAGATATTAAAGTATCAAGTATTCTTAGCTATATATCGCAAAATGATATAAATATGGACGCTGTTAAATTAGAGAAAGCTCCAAAAATTGCAGTTTATTCGCCTAAAAATAAGCAACCTTGGGACGATGCTGTTACCATGGTTTTAACATATGCCGAAATCCCGTATGATATTATTTACGATAGCGAAATTTTAGATGGCAAACTAAAAGATTATGACTGGCTTCATTTACATCACGAAGATTTTACGGGACAATACGGAAAGTTTTATGCCGCATATCATAATACCCCTTGGTATAGAGAACAGGTTCGAGTTAATGAAGAAACAGCAAGTAAATATGGTTTTACAAAAGTATCTCAGCTTAAATTATCTGTAGCAAAAACCATAAAATCTTATGTTGCAAACGGAGGTTTTTTATTTGCTATGTGTTCGGCAACAGACACATACGATATTGCACTTTCTGCCGAAGGTGTTGATATATGCTCTGCTGAATTTGATGGAGATGCTGCCGACCCTAATGCACAAAGCAAATTAGATTTTAACAAAACTTTTGCATTTAAAGATTTTACAATAATTAAAAATCCATATGAATACGAACATTCAAATATTGATGTATCAAAAACTAGAAAAGTTCTTAAAGAAAATGATTATTTTACTCTTTTCGATTTTTCTGCTAAGTGGGACCCTGTTCCAACAATGCTTTGCCAAAATCACACAAGTATGGTAAAAGGTTTTATGGGGCAAACAACTGCCTTTAAAAAATCATTAATTAAATCGAGTGTGTTAATTTTAGGCGAAAATAAAGCAGCAAACGAAGCTAGATATATTCATGGAACTTTTGGTAAAGGAACTTGGACTTTTTATGGTGGTCACGACCCTGAGGATTATCGTCATTATGTTTACGACCCCAAAACTGATTTAGATTTACACCCCAATTCTCCGGGTTATCGCTTGATACTAAACAATATACTTTTTCCTGCTGCTAAAAAGAAAAAACTTAAAACATAATTTAAGTTTTGATTTATTGAAAAGCTATGTGATTTGAGTATCTCAATACTTATAGCAGATTACAGCCTCCTTTTTGTCTATTAAGCCTACGCTTTTAAACATTCTTAAAAAACAAAGCGGTAAACTAACTTAACAGCTGCATCAGCAGTTTGTGGTTTTAAATAATCAATTTGTTTTATTGGTTCTATATAGCCTATATTATATACTATATATAAATCTGATCCAACTTTAGGTATCCAGTGTAAACGGAAATTATACAACATAACTTGTTCTAAATCATTGTATTGTGAAAATAAAGAAAAGTTCAGTTTAGTTGTAAAAGCATAATTAAAATACAATGCAATTTCGTTTGTTGTAATAGCACCTTCGGGTAAATCAACTTGATTTAGAGTGTATTCTGCATTCATATTTATATGTTTATTAATGTTTACACCCACGGAACTTTCAAAAGTTTGTATTTTTCCTGTGTAAAACCCACCCCAATTATAAAGTAATTCTATCCATACTCTTCGGGCATTGTATGTCTCGAACTGAAATTCGTATTTATACATCCAATATTTTCCGATAGGAATATTAAGTTTATCTGTTAGCTCAAAAATTTGGTCGAGTCTATCGTAATTTTGTATTAAATTAAATTCAAAACGCTCGCCCGATTTAAATACAGCACCAAGTGGGCGTGTTTCGTTTCTAAAACTTTCTGGTTCTCCTGTTGTATGGGTGTTATATAAAGTGAAGCCCCAAGGTTTTAAATTTAATCTTTTTACACCATATTTTGTAAGAATTCGTGGGGCTATTCTAAGATACCACGAATAAGAATCGTAGTTTGTGCGACGAATATACCCAAGCTCCGGATTAAAACCTTTTTGCATCGACCCGATAGCCATAAAATTGTCTATTAAATCGTTAGGATAATCAATAAAAAGACGATATGTAAGGGCATTTTTTTGAGTATTAAAATCTTCTAAATTTGTTGCAGCACTTGCTTTTACAACAAGATTTTTATTATTAAGAAATTTTGATGTTTGATAACTTGCATCAAGACCAATTACTTGATTTGATTTTATGTTATTAATTTTATTAGTAAAAATTCCGCCAATATAAGACTGTTCGCCAATATCATGTTTGTATCTAAAAACAGTATTGTTTGTTGATGGAATGCTATCGAGTTTTCCTTCTTGAATATTTAAAAAACCGATATTGTTTTTTCCTTCTTTTCCGAATAAACGTGCTCCTGCAATAATAGGCACTTGCTTGCCGTTTTCAAGACCAATTTCACGAGTATAGAAAGCGTTGTTTCTATCGCCAAGATAAAAACTATACATATCGTAACCTTCGAGAAAAAATTGCCGTTTTTCGGGATAATATACACTAAATCGGGTTAAATTTACCGGAATTCGGTCGGCTTCTACTTGTGCAAAATCTGTATAAGTAGTTAAGTTTAATTTTAATGTTGGTGATATACTTACATTTAAATCGCCGCCAAATTTTACAGGATATGTATTTCCTTTATCGGCATTAAATTGCCAACCTGCTAACACGTAGGGTTTTAATTCAAACTTCTTTGCATAAGATATATCAGTAATACCTATAAGTCGTCCGGCTTTATTTACCGAATAAATAGAATTATCGCGCGACCAACCTTGCCAAAGTGCTTGTTCGTTTTCCGATACAATATCACGTTCAAAATTTAATGCCCAATTTAAAACGCTACCTTTTTTAAATTGCAAAGTACTAAACGGAATATAAATTTCGGCAAACCAACCCTTGTCAGTAATTGTTGTAACAGCGTCCCAAACGCCATTCCAGTCTTCGTTCCCATCTTCTCCTCCATAAACTTGAATATCGGCTCTTGCTCCGTTGGGGTTTATTACAAAAAGGTATCCATTTCTGTTGTCATTAAACGGACTTATTAAAATCTGAAAATTATCATCGCTTCTGTAATCAAAATCACGATTCATATTTTTTGCTACAATTTTTGATGCGTCTGTTTGATAGCACCAGATACCTATATAAAGTGTATTTTTATCATAAATTACTGCAACTTCTGTTTTTTCGGTAATTGGTTCGCCGTAATTTAAATCACGTTGTGTAAAATTGCTGATATGTGGTGTGTTTTGCCAAACGCTTTCGGTAAGTTCGCCATCAAATTTAATTTTTTCGGTGGTTTTGTATGCATTTATATTGCTTGGCTCAGATTTTTGTGCAAAAATCTGATTTATACTTAGTATTAAAAATAATATTATTGATATATGTTTTTTCATTTATTTTCAATTCCCCACCCCTCCTTTTTCAAGGGGGATTTTGACTTTTCTTTTATTTAAAATTAATACTATAAAACCAATTTAAAATCAAGCTTAGGTTTCTTTTCCCAAGAATGTTTCTTACCATCAAAAATTAAAACAGCATCTGCCAAAGGTATTAAATGTTTTGATTTTTCTTTTATTTTTGCTTCCTCAATATTTTTAATAAAGATAAAAACTTTTGGTTTTAGGATATTTCGTAATGCTCCGCTTTCGCAAATTACAAAGCTATTATCGTTTATAAATGCTGATACTTTTTTGTATGCTTTGGTTAAACCATCATCGGTTGTTTGAATATAAAAAACTTGTGTTGCTCCTGCATTTAGCATTTTATTGCTATCCTTTTTACCTGTTTTATCAAATTCTTGATAAATTTGATAGTCGTTTTCTGAAAACAATAATTTACCTGTTTCTATTTTATGAAAATGTGGAGAAATTTTAATTGCAACAATGGTTTTTTCTTTGTTTTTTGATATAATATCACAAACAAAAGTAGTTTTTCCGATATTTTGACCTGAACCGGAAATTAGTAATATTTTGTTTTTATCAATCAAAGTTTGAAAATATTTTAGTTGTATTCTTATAATTTATGTAATTTGGGAATTAAACTTCAATATTACACAAATATAATAAATTTTTATGATTACCTTATATCCGTAGGTTTAGTTTTAAAATATTAATAGTCAGGGCTTCACTATTTAAAATAAAGTGAAACTGATTAGTATTTAACAACTTATAAACTAACAGAGTGAAACCCTGACTTGCGGATTTAAGGGATTAAGAAAAATATTATTTTTTAAGCACAGCATAAAAATATGTTTTATTTTTGCTTTATGAAATTGTTTTTCAGAAAATATGGAGAAAAGAATCCTGCACTAATTATTGTGCATGGTTTATATGGCATGTCGGATAATTGGGTAACAATTGCAAAAGTTTTATCTAAAGAGTTTGAAGTTTTTGTTATTGACCAAAGAAATCATGGGAATTCGCCACATAGCACAGAGCATAACTACAATCTATTACAAAAAGATTTGTATCAGTTTATGCAAGAGCAAAAAATTGAAAAAGCAATTTTACTTGGTCATTCTATGGGAGGAAAAACAGTAATGAATTTTGCTAAATATTATCCAGAAATGATTTCGGCAATGATTGTTGTAGATATTTCGCCAAAAAGATATGACGAGCAAGAATTACAAAAAAGCAATACTAAGCATTTGCAAATTCTTAAAGCAATGCAATCTGTTGATATACAAAAAATTAAAAAGCGTGAGGATATTCGTAATAAAATAATATCAGAATTAAAAGAAGAACGTGTTGCCGATTTTATTCTTAAAAACTTGAAACGAGTAGATGATAAATTTCAATGGAAATTAAATGTAGATACAATCATTAATAAACTTGATGATATTATTGCAGATATTGATTTTTCTGAAGGAATATCAGGTTTCCCTGTACTTTTTGTTCGTGGCGAAAAATCAAATTATATTTTAGATGGGGATATAAAATTTATTGAAGAAAAATTTCCTGTTGTCGAAATTGCAACAATACAAAATGCAGGGCATTGGATACATGCCGAACAACCAACTACATTTATTAGAATATTACGCAGTTTTTTAAATTCTTAAAACCAAAATCCTAGATTAATAAAATAATTAGTATTATAACTATTAAAGGCATAATCTGCAGAAATTTCTAGCGGACCAAACATACTATTAAACCCATATTTTATACCAACACCAGTGTACATTCTATCTGCTTGAAGAAATAAATTTTCAAAAATATTATCCATTGCTGTTATTGCAAGTGTAGCAGTTAAATAATTATTTTTTATAAATTCGTATCGTGGCGATAATTTTGCAATCCAAATATTGTTTGCTCCATGCTCTAAATATTCTAATCCCGGCATTGAGTTGTACCATTCTATATGATTATTTGCCATTCCTCCAACTTCGTATCTAAAGAGTGTAGTATCTATGTTTTGTGTTCCATAGCCAACAAAACCTTCGGCAATAACTTTTATTTTTTTAGATATAGGCATCACAATATTTGCTTTTGCCCAAGCTACATTCATAATTTTATCATTTTCATGAAAAATCATATCACTTCGTATTTTAAACTGAAAGCCTTTGTTTGGGTAATATGCTCTATCCCAAGTATCTACAACATAAGAGCCGTATAAATTAAAGTAGTTATTATTAATATTTTTAATATCGCTTATTGTTTGATTAGACGAAAGAAGAAACGATGAATATTCAGCACCCAACACAACCCTATTGTAATTACCTAAATATGAATGCATAAACAAGTCGGCCATAATTCTGTTATAATTATATTCAGCAGATTTTTCACTTTCTTGATAAGTATAAACGGTAAAATTATTATATTCCATTGAAGAACCAAATCCTAAACTAGACCCTCTATCTGTAGTATATCTTGCTCTAAACTGTGGGCTTTGTCCTGCTACTGCTCTAAGTTCTAGCAAAGAGCCATATAGCAATAAATTTCTAAACTGAGCTGCTAAAAGAACATTAACTCCATATTGTTGGTCGAAACGTGCCCCTATACTAAAATCATTTTCTTTTTTTTCGCTAACATTTAAAAGTAAAGCGTAAGATGTATCGCTAGTTGGTTCAAATCGCATTGATATTTTTTCAAAATATTTAGAGCCATATAAACGATTAATTCTATCGGTTAAACCTTTCTCCGTTATTGTTAAAGGGGTTTTTATTTTTAGTTTTCCCATAATTAAACGCTTTGACCCACGTTCGTGATTAAAGCTGTTTAAATCAGTAGTAATTTTAATTGTATCAATATTTATAACTCTATTTGTGCTAAAAGGTCTATGTTTATCTTTTATTGGTTCGAGATTAAATTTTCCAAAAAC
This sequence comes from uncultured Bacteroidaceae bacterium, assembly GCA_964603745.1. GTDB lineage: Bacteria > Bacteroidota > Bacteroidia > Bacteroidales > JAFGXI01 > CAZRWZ01. Next base: position 11,358 of record CAZRWZ010000054.1, read on the forward strand.
AGAATCAAGTTTATCCTCACTATTTTTTGCAGCAATATATCCTCTATTTATTATTGTATCTGTTTCAGAAAAATCCATTGCACTTATTCCTTCAATATTTGGTCTTATATATATATCGCATAGTTTTTTGTTCTCTTGTGCTATTCTGGAATTATAAAAACTAGATGTTTGATCTAGTATTCGTAGAATTGAATTTATTTCTTCTTTTTTGTATAAAACTGCTCCAACATCAACACCTATAATTATATCTGCCCCCATGTCTTTTACAACATCTGTTGGAAAATTATTTACAATTCCTCCATCTACATAAAGTTCTCCATTAATATTATATGGAGAAAAAATTGAAGGAATTGATAAACTAGCACGTAAGGCATCTGGTACAATACCTTTATCAAAAACTTTGCCCTCGCCTGTTTCTATATTTGTAGCAACACATCTGAACGGAATTATTAAACTGTCAAAATCTATTTGTCTGTTATATTCACGGCTCATAAGTTCAAAAAAAGTTAAAATATTTTGTCCTTTATATAAACCACTTGCCATTTTAGGTTTTAGCCCTTCTAAGGGGAGTGTCATTAAAGTATTTTTATTCTTATCACCTTGACCGATAAGAACATTTTTTCTCAGTATTTCATCATTTAATAAATAATCCCAATCTCTAAATTTAATTATAGTTTCCATCTCGTCGGGGGTGTAACCCATTGCATAAAAGCCTCCTACAAGTGCACCAAAACTTGTTCCTACAATATAATCAGGTTTAATTCCTTTGCTCTCTAAATATCTTATTACTCCAATATGTGCAATTCCCTTAGCACCACCACCACTAAGTACTAGCCCAATTTTAGGTCTTTTCTGAGAAAAAGAAAAAACATAAATAAATATAAGAAATATTATTAATTTTAATTTCATTTCTTTTTTGTACAAATATACAAAATAATTTTATTTAGAACCATTTTATATTATACTGTTTTATATTATACCTAAAATCTGCAAGTCAGGGTTTCACTTTGTTAGTTTATAAGTTATTAAACATTAATCAGTTTCACTTTAATTTAAATAGTGAAGCCCTGACTATTAATATTTTAAAACTAAACCTGCGAATTTTAGGTATTTACATAGGGTCTGCTGAAAAGCTCTGAGGTGTATTAGATTTTTATTTTCTGAAAT
>CAZRWZ010000055.1:0-7713 GCA_964603745.1 uncultured Bacteroidaceae bacterium
GACAAGAAGACATCGTCGGACGACAAGAAGAGACCGTCGGACGACAAGAAGAGACCGTCGGACGACAAGAAGAGGCTTGAGAACGACGCAACAAAGCTTGAAAACAACACTAATAAACCAATAAAAGATACGAAAAGCCTTGCATAATAAGTCTTTTAATAAATATCCAAACAAAAAACATTTGAATTGAATTACAAACTAAATGTATTGAATTTAAAAAGCCATTGCTGCGGTTTCGCTCGCTGATTAGTAAACCGTTTTTCATTTGCCGTACCCAAAAAAAATTGGCTTTTTTGCTTGTTTTAACTTTTTTTGTCTATTTTTATCGTATGAAACTTTTAATTAAAAATAACGCAACGGACTCATAGCTTAGCCGTTAGCCCACATTAAAAAAGAGTTCGAGTTCAAAGCCTGTGAGAAATTCAAACCGCAGAATACTAAGGTATTTGAGGATTTGGATTTTGAGCAACAACGCAGAAATCGGACTTTATAGGCAAGCTCTATTTAGAAGAGAAAAGAGATTTTACTGTATATGAAAATGATAAACTCTTACGAAGAGCGGTTGAACGAGAATTTGAAATAATTGGAGAAGCAACAAACAGAATTCTAAAAATTGACGAAAACTTTCCAATTGAAAATGCCGAAAGAATTGTTAGTTTAAGAAATTATGTAATACACGGATACGACAAAGTTGATAACGTGATTATTTGGGGGAATAATTTCAAGAGATTTACCAAAATTAAAAAAAGAAGTTGACAAATTACTAAATGATGAATAATCAGCAGGTAACACAATGTATGTTCATAGCGGTTTAGTGCCAAATTTAAGCAGTATAGCTCTTGTTGAACTCCGCCAAATCTACCGATTTGACTATTTTAGAGGTGGCAAATTTGGCTCATTGGGTAATTTGAACATTATCACTTTGAATTCCGCTACGAAACCTACATCAGTTGATATTTTAACATAATTTGAAATACAATTCTTTTGAAAGCATTTCTAAATTAACTACATTTGTTGATTGTATAAATTTTTTTATTAAATATTAATATGACAGTAGAAATTATCAACAAATCAAAACATCAGAATCCGAGCTATAGCACCGAGTTTTCGGCAGGTATGGATATCAGAGCTAATATTGACGAACCAATTATTCTAAAACCATTAGAAAGAACTCTTGTTAAAACAGGACTTTATATTTCTTTACCAAAAGGTACAGAAGCTCAAATAAGACCAAGAAGTGGTTTAGCTTTTAAAAAAGGAATAACAGTTTTAAACACTCCGGGCACTATTGATGCTGATTATCGTGGCGAAATTGGTATAATTTTAGTAAACCTATCAAACGAAGATTTTATAATTAATGATGGCGAAAGAATTTGCCAGATGGTAATAGCAAAACACGAATCTATTGTGTGGGAAAATGTTGAAGTACTTGATGATACAGTTCGTGGAGCAGGTGGCTTTGGTCATACAGGTGTTTAATAAAAAAATAATATAATATGAAAATAATAGTTCCAATGGCAGGTATGGGTAAAAGAATGCGACCTCATACATTAACAGTACCTAAACCATTAATACCCATTGCAGGAAAACCAATTGTGCAACGATTAGTTGAAGAAATAGCAGTTGTAGCAAACGATAATATAGAAGAAATAGCATTTATTATTGGCGATTTTGGAAAAGAAGTAGAAGAAAAATTAATTTCTATTGCCGAAAATATTGGAGCAAAGGGAACAATTTATTATCAACATCAAGCATTAGGTACAGCTCATGCAATCTACTGTGCCGAAAAATCGCTTAACGGAAAAACTATTGTAGCTTTTGCCGACACACTTTTTAAAGCAGACTTTAAAATTACTGATGATATTGAAGCAGGAATTTGGGTGCAAAAAGTTGAAGACCCTAGTGCTTTTGGAGTTGTTAAAATAGAAAATAACTATATTAGCGATTTTATCGAAAAACCACAAGAATTTATTTCTGACCTTGCTATAATAGGAATTTATTATTTTAAAAATGCCGATATTCTAAAATCTGAGCTTAAAAGTTTAATTGATAATAAAACTATGGTAAATGGCGAATATCAATTAACCGATGTTTTAGAAAACATGAAAAACTCAGGCATAAAATTTACTCCAAACGAAATAAAAGAATGGATGGATTGTGGCAATAAAGATGCAACAGTTCATACAAATCAACGAACTTTAGAATACCTGAAAAACGAAAATTTAATTGATAAAACAGCTCAAATAGTTAACTCAATTATTATACCACCATGTTATATAGGCGAAAATGTAAAAATTTATAATTCTATTGTTGGTCCGCATGTTTCAATAGAGAACAACACATCTATTAATAAAGTAATTGTTAGTAATTCTATAATACAATCAAACTCTAATATAGAAAATGGTAATTTAACAAACTCGATGATAGGTAATTACGCTAACATATCGCAAGCTACTGTAGAAACAAATGTAGGCGATTATACAAATATAACAACTAATAAAAAATTATCTTAATGAAAAAATTTAAGATAATATTGTTAATTATTGCTGTGTTAAGCTTAAACTCTTGTTTTGTAAAAAGATTAGGAAAAACTAATACCGACAAAAATACAAAACAAGAAAAAACAGAATTAAATTTCACTTATAGTTTATACGAAGCAAACAAACAAAAAATGCTTGGTAATTACGAAAAAGCAACGGCTTATTATACAAAATGCACAGAACTTAAACCAAACGAACCGGCACCATATTACGAACTTGCCGGAATTGCTACATCTTACAACGATTTAAATAGTGCACAAAAATATGCCGAAAAAGCATATAAACTTAATTCTAATAATAAGTGGTATAAAATTATGCTTGCCGATGTTTCTAAAAGGCAAGGAAATTTAAAAAGAACTGTTGATTTACTTAACGAATTAGCAAAAGATTATCCCGATGTTACAGAATATCATTTAGAAATTGCAACAACCTATGTTGCAATGAACAAACTAAACGAAGCTATTAAAGAATATGAACTTATAGAAAATAAATATGGCGAATCGGAGTTAATAGCCTACGAAAAAGAACGGATATTTTCTAGAATAGGAGATAACGAATCGTCTAGAAAAGAATTAGAGAAATTAATAAAATTAAATCCTAGCGAGGCAAACTATTATGGTTTATTAGCAGAAGCTTATTTAGGTTCAGGAAACACAGCAAAAGCTAAAGAAGTGTACGATATGCTTCTTAATATTGATCCCGATAATGGAATAGCTTTTCTTTCATTATCAGAATATTACAGAGTAACTGAACAACAAGATAGCTCTTTTGTGTATTTACAAAAAGCTTTTGCCTCCGATGATGTTTCTATTGATACCAAAATACAAATAATAGTGAATAATTTTCTTAGACTATTAAATGTTAATGATAACAAAACCAAAGCAATGAAACTTCTTGCAATTCTTGAAAAAACATATCCCGATGAAGCAAAAGTTTATGTATTAAAATCAGATTTCTTAATACAAGATGATAGATTAGACGAAGCAGCTAAACAATTAAGAAAATCGTTAAAATATGATAAAAGTAATAGGAACATCTGGGAACAATTATTAACAATAGAATACCAATTACAAGATTTTGTAAATCTTGAAATAGACAGTAAAAAATCAGTAGAATATTACCCAAATTATGCTACTTTTTATTTATATAATGGTATAGCATCATTTCTTCAAAAAAAATATAAACAATCTATTTCAATGTTAAAGGTAGGTCTTAACTACGTAATAGATAACGATGTGCAGTTAATACAGTTTTATATTTACCTTGGCGATGCTTACGATGCCACAAAAGATTTTGAAAATTCCGATAAATATTTCGATAAAGTATTAGAAATAGATTCCGATAACGATTTAGTTTTAAATAACTACAGCTATTATTTAGCAGTTAGAGGCGAAAAACTAGATTTAGCTAAAAAGATGAGTAAAAAAGTAATTACTCGTAATCCGGGAAGCTCTAATTATTTAGATACATATGCATGGGTTCTGTTTAAAAAAGGCGAAATAAAATCATCACTACAAGAATTTGAAAAAGCAATTAAACTAGGTGGTGATAAACATGCAGCAATAATGGAACATTATGGCGATGCATTATATAAAAACAATGAAATTGAAAAAGCTGTAGAAGCTTGGAAAAAAGCAAATGCAATTGATAGTTCAGAAGAATTATTGAAAAAAATTGATGCAAAAGCTATTCTGTAAAACAAAACTAAGATGATAAACTTAAAAGAAATAAAAAACATACTTGTACTAATAACAGTCTTTATTTCATTTATTTCTAACTCACAAACTACAATAATAAAAGGACAAATTACCGATGCAAATAACGGCTCGGCTATTCCTTTTGCAAATATTGTAATACAAAATACTACTGTTGGAACAACATCAGATTTTGATGGAAACTACACATTAGAATATAAAGATACAAAATCAGATTCAATAACAGTAATGGTTTTGGCATATAAAACCAAAACAAAAAAAATATTGCTTCGAAAAACTCAAACCATTAATTTTCAAATGCAAGCCGAAAGTTATCAATTAGAAGAAGTTGTAATAAAACCAGGCGAAAACCCTGCCCACCCAATACTTAGGCATGTTTGGGAACACAAAAACAGATATAATATGGATAAGTTAGATGCTTATCAATATCAATCTTACACAAGAGTAGAAATTTCAATTGATAATATAGAGGGAAAAATGAAAGACAGCCCCTTTCTAAAACCTTTTAAATCGGTTATTGATAGTTTGCAAAAAAAAGCAGGTCCTGACGGAAAAATACTTATACCATTTATGGTAACAGAAACAATATCAGATGTTTATTATCGTACAAACCCTGCCCGAAAAAAAGAACACATACATTCTACAAAAACAAAAGGTCTAGTATTAGATGATGGTACTTATGCAGAACAATTTTTGGGACAAACATTTCAGAACTATAATTTTTATGATAATTGGTTACCACTTTTCAACAGAAATTTTGTATCACCAATAGCACGTACAGGCTTAATGTATTACAAATATTATCTTGAAGATAGCTTAACTATCGACGGACATTATTGCTACGAAATACGCTTTAGACCAAAAAACGTACAAGACCTTGCTTTTACAGGACGAATGTGGATATCTAAAGATGAATGGGCATTGGTGCATTTAAAAGTTGAAACAAACACAAGAACAAATATAAATTTTATTGATAAATACCAAATAGAAATGGGCTTTGCCGAAGTATCAGACTCTGCTTGGATACCTAAAAATATTCGTGTACTTGTAGATATGAGCCAATTTGGACCTGCACGAGCAGGAGTTAGTGGTGTTTTTACAATATATAATTCTAATTTTATAATAAACAAACCTAAAGAACTCGCCTTTTTTAGCGATCCAATAATTGTTGACGATAACTCAGAAAACAGAGATACTTCGTATTGGAACGAAAAACGAAGACATTTTTCGGGCGATACAAGAGATATTGAACAATCTTATGCAGCAATAGATTCGCTTAGAAATGCACCTCAAATAAGACGATGGCGAATACTAAGTAAATTTTTACTTTACGGATATTTTGAGCCATATACAAAATATTGGGAGTTTGGGCATTTTACAAACTTTTTAGGTTATAATTCTATCGAAGGGTTTCGACTAGGGCTGGGTGGTAGAACAACAATAGATTTTAGTAAAAAATGGGTGCTTAGCGTATTTACTGCCTATGGATTTAAAGACCAAAAAGTAAAATATAAACTAGGAGCAGAACGATTTCTGAATAGAGAAAAATGGGCGAAAATAGGTGTAAAATATTCCGATGATTACGAAAAATTAGGTATAGACCCCGATTTTTTAGAAGATAATGAACTTCAAAATATGTTCTTTAATTTAGCTGCCCAGTTTGGTCAAGGCGATAGAATGATTTGGACACGAAAAATAAAATTATGGTTTGAAACAGATGTATTCAGGAATTTTAACGAAAAAATACAGCTTGTATATTCTAACTCATTACCTTTAGGAGAATATAATTTTGCTTATATAAAAGATGATGGCAGCTTAAGTAATCAGGTAATTAACAGTGTTATACATTCTACAACCCGATTTGCTCCGGCAGAAAAAAAACTTATTAAAGAAAACACTAGAACAGGTCTTGGAGCAATGCGTAAACCTATTTATGTTTTAGATTACACACTTGGAGTAAAAGGTATTTTAGGTAGCGATTTCAATTATCATAAAATAGCAGTTTCTATGGAACAAAAAATACGACTTGGTATTTGGGGAAAACTTAGATATAAAATGCAATTAACTCGTGTTTTTGGTACTGTTCCATATCCCATGTTAAATATTTTTCAAGGAAACGAATCTGTAATTGCTACAGAACGAAGCTATAATATGATGAACTATTTTGAATTTGCAGCCGACCAATCTGTTGAAGTGCTTTTTACACATCATTTCGAAGGTATGATTTTTAACCGAATACCACTTTTTAAAAGATTAGAATGGCGTGCCGTTGCAGCAGGTGGAGCAATTATTGGTGCTGTAGACCAAAAAAACTTCGATATTATGCCTGATACTTATAACGGAATGCCTGTTACTACATACAACAGGTTAGACCCATCAAAACCATATGTCGAAATTTCTTATGGAGTAGAAAATATTTTTAAATTATTAAGAATTCAATTCTATCATCGCCTTACCTACATCGAAGGAGTAAATAATTTTGGTATAAAAGCTTCACTTTTTATTACATTGTAATTTTTTTTAGAAGCTTATCTTTTATGAATAATACCGCTAAAATAATGATTATCAATAAAATGCCCTAAAATCTTTACTCTCTATATTTCCAATCATAATAATAATCGAAGTAGCTTTTTGTTTCGATAATAATTACACCACCTGTAATATCGCCATAAGCCGCAGGAATGCCGCCTGTAAAAATTTGCATACTCTTAATATTGCTACCATTTACATTTGGATTTGCTTCTCTAGTTTTAACACCATCAACATAAATTGCCGAAGTGTTGGGTCTAGAACCACGTACAATAATACCTTTACCATCTTCGCTTTTTTTAATATCGCCAGAAACAGCTGTTAACATATCGTTTAAGTTTCTGTTATTTGGTATAGCTTTTAGTGTTTTAGTTCCTAATGTTATGCAACTTGGTTCACTTGGGTCTATAATGGGTTTTGAGCCATCAATAACTATAATTGTAATTATTTCGGCATCTAAGTGCATTTTAACTGTTTCAATAAAAGATATTTTTCCGTTACTTACGTTTATTCTTGCAATATCTTGAGTTTTATACCCCATAAAAGATATCTCAAGTGCATAAATTCCGGAGTTTAATCCTTTAAAATCGAACCAACCATCAATATCGCTCATTGTTCCATCAATAATTTCGTTTGTTTTTAATGCTACATTACAATATGGCATTGGGTCGTTGTTTTCATCAATAATTTTTCCTCTTATACTTCCTTGCGAAAACAATAGGCTCGAAAGAAGTAATAATCCTAATACTAAACTAATTTTTTTCATAATTTAAAGTTTTGTGTTGATTAAAAAACCAACTGATTAAACATATTTTCTAATAGGAGTAAAAATGTTTAGAAATTCCATAAATTGTTTTGAAAAAAGTTTTGTTTATTGATGTGTAAGCTTTTAATCTTCCTTTTATAAGTGGTTATAAAACTTATTATTA
>CAZRWZ010000055.1:7813-12481 GCA_964603745.1 uncultured Bacteroidaceae bacterium
TTGATGTGTAAGCTTTTAATCTTCCTTTTATAAGTGGTTATAAAACTTATTATTATTTGTTTAAATAGTTAAGAGTTAATCTAATTTCGGCAAAAGAATAATCATCGCCAAGTTTGTGTTTTAAATCGCTTAAACTGTCGAAGCTTGTTTGTTTTATAAGTTCAGTAAGTTTGTTTAGCTTATTTTTATTTATAAGTTCGTCTATTTTCACCTCGCCTGTATCAATATAATGTGCTAAATGTCCAAAAATTGTACCAGCTGTAAATTCTCTTATTTGTGCTATTTCATCAATAGTTTTACCTTCTTTAAAAAAGGTAAGAGATGTATGTTTTGTATCAATTTTTATCTTTTTTTCGGGAATTTCAATAGGAGTAGGGTGTAAATCATTATTTTCGCAATATTCTTGAATTATTTCTAATATCTCATCTCCATATTTATCTACTCTTACTTTTCCAAATCCGTAAATAATTTTCAGTTCTTTTTTATTAAGTGGTAGTTTTTCGCAAATTTCGAATAAAGATTTTTGTGTGAATATTTGAAAATGTTCTACATCTTCTATGTATGCTGTGGCGTGTCGCCATTCGCGAAGGGCAGCAAATAGTTTTGGGTTTGCAACATTATCGTAATTGTAGTTTTTGTTCGAGTTTTTCTTTGATTTTTGAAGTACCGATTTTGCTCGCAATTCTAAATATAAACCTGTATCAAATCCATTTGATAAACCATCGAAACAAAAGTTTTTACTATTTATAATTTCTTCAATTTTGGTAATTAGCTCTTTTAAATCTTTGTTTACTTGTTTGTTGTCGGTAGTAAACGAAAGTTTAGAAATAGGGTTTTCAAGTTTTTCTTTAGATTGGGTTTTAAAATATTCAATTCCTTTTTTTATTCTATCTTGTATTTCGGTATCTTTTTCAGGATTTGGCTTATCAACACTTAGTTTTAGCAACTGTCTATGAAAATTATCGCCTACTTTAATAAGTTCATCAACGCCAGTTTGCCTAATAAGTTTAATTTGCTCTATAATATTACCTCGCAAGCTATTGCCTGCGGTATATGCAATTTTGTTTAATCGGTTTAGCGGATAAACCAATTGTTTGTAGTTAAACAATTCTTGTATTAAATTTAGTTGATATTGTTTTTGAGATTCGCTTAAATCTGCTAAGTTTGGTGGATTTTCTTCAATGTTTTTTGTGAAAGAGGTAACTTTTCCATCGTTAATAATGCTATCTTTATTAATCTTTGTTTTAAGCACAACACCTTCAAGAGTTTTGCAACGGCTAAGTGCTACGTAGGTTTGTCCGTGAGCAAATGACGACTGTGCATCAATAATTGCTTTTTCAAAAGTTAAACCTTGACTTTTATGAATTGTTATAGCCCAAGCCAAACGCAGTGGTATTTGCGAAAAAGTGCCTTTTATATTTTCTTCAATCATTTTAGATTGAGAGTTTATTGTATATGATACATTTTCCCATTGTTCTTTGGTGGTTTCAATATCAAAATCATCATTAGGGCAACGTACTGTTACTGTATTGTCATCGATATTAATAATTTTACCTATTTTACCGTTATAGTACCTTTTTTCTGGTAAGCTATCGTTTTTTATAAACATAACTTGTGCACCAATTTTCAACTTAAGTGTATAATGGTTGGGATAAGAATTTTCGGGAAAATCGCCATTTATATTTGCTGTAAAGCTACTTGTGGCAGATTTAATTTTATTTAATTCTTTTTCGTTTATTTGGTTTGCTTTGTCGTTGTGGGTTGTAAGTGTTATGTAACCGTCTGTTTCTTTTGGTTTAAAATCTGGTTTAAATCTTTTGTTTAGTTCTTCTAGGTTGCTGTCAGAAATATTATTGTTTCTAATTTCGTTTAATATTGCGATAAAAAACTCATCATTTTGTCTGAAAATTTGCTTTAGCTCTATTCCAATTGGGTTAGATTGCTGAAATGCTTTGCTGCTAAAGAAAAATGGTGTTTCGTAATGTTCTTGTAGTATTTGCCAATCGTTTTGTTTTACAACTGGTGCAAGCTGTTGTAAATCGCCAATCATAAGAACTTGAACACCTCCAAAAACTTTTTCTTTGTTTCTGTATCGGCGTAGCACTTGGTCTATACCATCGAGCAAATCGGCTCTAACCATACTTATTTCATCAATAATTAATAAATCTAATGTTTTTATTATATCAATTTTTTTGCGATTGAATTTTTTTTGAAATTGAGAGTTATTCTCTGCTTGAAGGCTATCGGGTAGGATAGGACCAAAGGGCATTTGAAAAAACGAATGAATTGTTACTCCTTTTGCATTAATTGATGCAACACCAGTTGGTGCAAGTGTTACCTTTCTTTTAAAACTTTGTTGTTGTATTTTATGCAAGAATGTAGTTTTTCCTGTTCCTGCTTTTCCTGTTAAAAATATATTTCTATCTGTTTTTTCAACAAAATTCCACGATAATTCAAGTTCTTTATTCTCTTTCATAATATTGTTATCTGTTATAATCAAACTATATATTAGGGGTTTCCTAACACCTATTTATGAAACAAATTAATTGATAAGTTTACTTTGGATTTTTATCTATTTTTGTTTCTATATCAATATTTAATTATTAATCTTTAATTCTCAATCTTTAATTTTTATGACGTCGAGTTGGTTAATTTCCTTTTTATTCGTTTATTCTTTTTCAAAGGTAAGAAAACTAAGTTTGTTTACAAAAATATTACAATACTTTAAGATTAGTATATATTCAAAAACCATAATTAGGGTCTGCTGAAAAGCTCTGAGGTGTATTAGATTTTTATATTCTGAAATGCAGATGTATATACATACCTCAAATTGAAGAAGATAAAAATATGATGTGCCTCAGAGCAAGTATAAAACTATGATTTTAATATTTGTAAATGCAAACTTATAAGTATATATGTTTTAAAAAGTTTGCATTTACAATAGCGTATTTTGGGTTAAGTGATTTTGTAACAACTTGTTATGCGTTTCTCAGCAGACCCTAATTACAAACACTTTAAAAGCAAATCTGCTAATATTAAAGATACAAAAAAAACCTCTAAGTTTTTAAAAACTTAGAGGTTTTAAATATTTGTATTTAGGGTCTGTCCATAAACTCAAGAGATTGAACTATAAAGTTCGAGTTCTAGGTCTACAAAGTGTTGAAAGTAAAGTAACTTATTATTTAAAATTCTTAAGTATATCTTTAACAGCATCTTTATGAACAGTGAAACCCATCATTTTTAGTTTAATATAATCTTCAGAAAAATAGTAATATCCAAAATCATTAGCATTAATATCGTTGTTTCTAGAACCAGAGCTACTGTCTTTTATTAAAAACCAGAATTTATTATCTTTTTGGTAATATCCTACTAAGTGCATTCCGTGGTCGTCGGTTGTGGTTTTATTAGAAAATCTAAATTGTCGGGCATCATCATTAATATTTTCTGAAGGTATATCAAAATCAGGAATAATAGCCACATTAGGCTCGCCTTTAGAGTTTAAAAAACCTGCTTCCGATACATCGCCACCAATACTCATTGTGTAACCATTTTTAATTGCTTGTTTCATTGCGTTCATAAAAACATCAAGTGGTACATTATAGTAATCTTCTGAGTTCCACCAGTTATCTGGCACATCATAAGAACATTTTTTATAATAAGGGTATTGTTTATACGATAATATTTCTACGTAATCATCAGGATTTATTTTAAGATAATTTTTAAGATAAGTTTGTGGTGTGTATTCTTTTCCTTCTACCTTAAAACTCTCTGGAGGTGTTCCTACATAATGGTTCATTATAGATTTTATTGTTGATATAACAACTTCTTTGTCCCAAGCATTATTCTTTTTTACCGATTTAAGATATTTGCTCATTTCGGCATACATTTGGTTATGGTTGTGAAATTTCTGACCATCTAATAATCCGTTGTAAACGTCCCAAGGCATTGCTCCAAATATTTTATAAACTCTTGCTACAGCATTGCCTTCAGAGCCTTCTTCAAAAATTGTTTTCCCTCTTGAGGCTATAAAACCTTCGGCTTTTAACACATATTCGCAATAGAATGTATATGCTTCGGAAATTTTAACTTCTTTGTTATACAATCTTTTAACTTCGCTTTCGTAGAACGATGTTGTTGAAAAATCCCAACAAGTACCAGTGCTACCTTGCGATATAGATGCTTGGTGCCATTGTGTTTTATATAAATCTTTTTTTGCAGGATATTTTTTTCCTGTAGCATCTGCTTTAAAGCGTTTATATGCCTTAGTTGTATTGTTTTCTTTTTCAACAGCATTAATGTCTTTAAGAATTGTGCTGTAATAATAACTTTCACCTTTATCGTAAACTTGAAAGCTGCCTTTGTCTTTGTTTTGTGCAAAAATTGAGCTTATACTCAAAATTGCAATTGTTGTAATAGCAATAGTTTTTTTCATATAATTTTTTTTTTTACTTTTTACAAATATAATTGTATTATTGATATTATTTTAATTTAATTATACAAAGTAGTAGGTCGAATAATACATATGTTTGATTTTTAGATGAATATATTGTTGTTGTATAGTTGTTGCTTAGTAATTAGAGCTTGTCTATAAAGTCCGATTTCACGATTATACATTATATCCGCAGGTTTAGTTTTAAAATATTAATAGTCAAGGCTTCACTATTTAAA
>CAZRWZ010000056.1:0-12457 GCA_964603745.1 uncultured Bacteroidaceae bacterium
ATAAAGTTAAAAGTTAAGAAAAATATAATTTGTCTAAGGTCTAAAATCTAAAGTCTATTTTTCTTCTTCCACATTATTACCTGCAATAGCATCTTTAATTTTATTTTCTAATTCTTCGGCTAATTCAGGGTTATCGTTAATTAAATTTTTAACAGCATCTCTACCTTGTCCTAGTTTTGTTTCGCCATAGCTAAACCACGAACCGGCTTTTTTAATTATTTCATATTCTACAGCCATATCAATAATTTCGCCTACTTTAGAAATTCCTTCGCCATACATAATATCAAATTCTGCTTTGCGGAAAGGTGGTGCAACTTTGTTTTTAACAACCTTAACTCTTGTTTTGTTTCCAACAACATCTTCGCCGTTTTTAATTTGCCCTATTCTGCGAATATCAAGGCGAACCGAAGCATAAAATTTAAGTGCATTACCACCAGTAGTAGTTTCGGGGTTGCCAAACATTACTCCAATTTTCTCGCGTAATTGATTGATAAATATACAAGTAGTGTTTGTTTTGCTTATTGTAGCAGTTAATTTTCTGAGTGCTTGCGACATTAAACGAGCTTGTAATCCCATTCTAGAATCTCCCATATCACCTTCAATTTCGGCTTTTGGAGTAAGTGCTGCAACAGAATCAATAACTAAAATATCAATAGCACCAGAACGAATTAAATGGTCTGTAATTTCAAGAGCTTGTTCTCCGTTATCGGGTTGAGATATAAATAAATTATCAATATCTACACCAAGATTTTCTGCGTAAAAACGATCGAATGCATGTTCTGCATCAATAATTGCAGCAATACCACCTTGTTTTTGTGCTTCGGCTATTGCGTGAATTGCCAAGGTTGTTTTTCCCGATGATTCTGGTCCGTAAATTTCAATAACTCTACCACGAGGTAAACCGCCTACGCCTAAAGCTAAATCTAATCCTAAAGACCCTGTTGAAATTGTAGGAATGTCAATAATCTTAGTGTCACCTAATTTCATTATTGTTCCTTTGCCGTATTCTTTGTCGATTTTGCTTAGAGTTGCTTCTAAGACTTTCATTTTTTCTTTATTTATTTCTGCCATAATTCAATTATTTTAATTCTAATTCATTAAATATTTGTTCGCTATGTTGTTTTGTTTTCACTTTTTTAATTATTTTTTCTACTATACCTTTTTCATTTATTAAAAATGTTGTTCGCATAACTCCCATATAGGTTCTGCCATACATTTTTTTCTCGCCCCAAACACCATATTTTTGCAATATTTCTTTTTCGGAATCGGCTATTAAGTTAAATGGTAAATTAAATTTTTCTATAAATTTTTGATGTGATTTTTCGTTATCAGGGCTTACTCCAATTATCTCGTATCCAAAATTTAAAAATTTATCGTAATTATCGCGTAAGTTACAAGCTTCGGCATTGCAACCCGCAGTGTTATCTTTAGGGTAAAAATAAAGTACAAGTTTTTTGTCTTTAAAATCACTTAGTTTTATCTTTTCCCCATTTTGGTTAATTCCTTCAAAATCAGGTGCTTTACCAGCTACTTCAATCATAATAAAAATCCTTTGCACAAAGATAATTTATTATTTAAATTGATTATAATTTATGATGTTAATCTTATTAACAAGTTTTGTTTGTTGAGGTATAGTTTTTTTTTAACCGATTATTTTTTTTGCTTTTTCTAAATCTTTAGGTTTTCCTGTATCAATCCAATAGCCGTAGTTATGCTCGAAACCATAAATTTTTTCTGTTCTAGAAAATTCTATATATGCTTTTGTAATAGAAAATTTTTTTTGTCCGAATTTTTCTAAAAGAGGAAAGATATTAGGCGACAGAATATGTATACCCGAAAAAGCTCTTAAATTTTCTTCGGAATATGTGCGAGTAATTATTTCTTCGCCTGTGGTAATGTTTTTCCATCCGCTTAAAAGCATTTTGTTGTTAAAAACAATATAGCGTTGGGTGTTACGTTGTCGCACTGCAAGAGTTGCGAGTAAGTTATTTTGTTTGTGATAATCAATAATTTCGTTCAACTTAAGGTCTGTTAAAATATCTGTGTTGTAAACAACAAAATCATCGGTAAAATATTTTTTTGCTTTTAGCAAACCACCACCTGTTTCTAAAAGCATGTTGGTTTCATCAGAAATAATTATTTCTATTCCAAAATTATTTTTTTGATTAACAAAATTGATTATTTTTTCGGCAAAATGATGAACATTTATTACAATTGTAGTGATGCCATACGATTTTAAATAATCAACAGCATATTCAAGTAAAGTTTTTCCTTTAATTTCTACCAATGCCTTTGGTTTATCTTTTGTTAATTCTCCTAATCTTGTGCCTAATCCTGCGGCAAACAACATTGCTTTCATATATTTTATATTATAATGATTGTAAAGATTATAAAGTTTTTAATGCTATTCAAGTTTTGTTAATAAATATTTTTTAGATAAAAATTACCACAGCACTACAAAAAAGCATTTAAATCGGCAATAAGCAATTTGGCAGTTTTATTAAAATAGCGTTTGTTTTTATAAGCTCCAACCCAAGTTATTCCTGATATTGAGTTTGTTAGAAACACCTCGTCGGCGTTTAATAAATCGGTTTCTCTAATTTCGGCATCTTCAATTAACGAAAATTTATTTGCCAAGGCAATATCAATTATTATATTTTTTGTTATACCGTGTATTCCGCCTTCGTTTAGTGCCGGAGTAATAATTGTTTTGTCTTTTACCAAAAATAAATTAGATGATATTCCTTCTACAATCATATTTAAGGAATTTGTTAAGAGGCAATCATCTAATTTGTTTTCTTTTTTGTAAATTCCGGCTAAAATATAAGGTAAAGAATTTAATGTTTTTATTGATGAAAATTCAGAATATCGTAGTTTAATATCTTTAAAAACACCAATTTTATATCCCTTTTTGTTTAGTTTAAATTTGTTTGTTTCTAGTTCTTGTGTTTCTATTAAATAATTAAATTTATTAGTTTGCGGTGTATATAAACCTTCGGCATCTCTGTATATTGTTAATCTAATTCTGGCTCCTGCAAAATGTTTATTTGCATCTAATAAAAGCATTATAGATTTATTCAGAGTTATTTTTAAAATTTCAGAATCGAAATCAAATTTTAATAGTTTCATTCCATAGAACAAACGAGTAAAATGTTCGTTGGCAAAAAGTGGTTTTTTGTTTGCTGTTCTAATTGTTTCAAAAATCCCATCGCCATATTTAAACGCCCTATTATTGTATGATAAAGCGAAAGTATTTTGTTTAAAATTATTTCCGTTAAAATTAATAAATTGTCCTTTTAAAGAATATTGCATTTTTATTTAATTGTTTGTAATATTTCGTTTAAATCAGAATTTTTTTTCACTTGAATTGCTTTTACGCCTGCTTTTTCTCCTGCTAAAAAATCTCGTCTAGAATCTCCAATAAAATAAGATTGTTTTATGTCGATATTATATCGTGCAATTGCTTTTTCTAACATTAAAGAATTTGGTTTTCGACACAAGCATTTTTCTATATTACTGTGATGAGGACAGTAGTATAAATCGGTGATATTTATATCATTATCGCTAAATTTATTTAACATAAACTCATGAAGTTTTATAACATCATTATGAGTAAATAATTTTTTAGATATACCGCCTTGGTTTGTGATTATAATAAATAAATATCCTTTTTTTTGCAATGCCTTTAAAAATTCAAAGATACTTTCGTTAAACTTAAAATCTTCAATTCGCCAAGTGTAATCGCCACGTTCTATGTTGATTACTCCATCTCTATCTAAAAATACTGCTTTATTCATTTTTTTTTATTAATTACAAATATACTCAATCCATTTAAACTGGAACAGTTTATACTCTTTTAGCACATCTCACAAAAAGATATTAGATTTTAGAAATATTAGGGCTGCATAAATCACTTATAAGTTAAATGCATTGAAAACAAATCTTTTTCTAAGGTCTAAAATCTTATTTCTTTATAATAATTATCTAATAAGTTCATCTCTACTTGCATCTAATCTAATTAAAATAAATAATAATATTGTAAAAGACCAAAGCGAAGAGCCTCCGTAACTAAAAAATGGTAAAGGAATACCTATTACAGGTGCTGCACCAATTGTCATACCAATGTTTATTGCAATATGAAAGAACAAAATAGATATTAATCCATAGGCATAAATTCGGCTAAATTTAGATTTTTGCCTTTCGGCGATAATAATAAGTCGTATCAGCAGAAAAACAAATAGCATTATTACTATACTTGTGCCTAAAAAGCCCCATTCTTCGCCTACTGTACAAAAAATGAAATCGGTACTTTGTTCGGGAACAAAATTAAATTTTGTTTGAGTTCCTTGCAAAAATCCTTTGCCTGAAAACCCTCCAGAACCAATTGCAATTTTAGATTGATGCACATTATAACCTGTTCCGTGTGGGTCGAATTTCAATCCGAGTAAATTATCAATTCTATCTCGTTGATGGTCTTTGAAGATATTTTTATAGATATATTCAACAGAAAATGAAAATATTATACTTCCAAACAATACTAAAAGTATAAAATAAATAGATTTTATTTTATTTTTATAGGCTACCCATATAAATATTAAAGAAGAAATTAAAAGTGCAGGTATTAAGTAGATATACATTTCAAATTTATAATGAAACAGTGTAGCAATTCCCCAAAACAAAGTTCCTATTCCAAAAACCATAGAAATTCCTTTAATAGTTCTTGGTAAATCTTTATTAATAATAAGATATGCAGAAAAAGAGATTAGAATTATTATTATGCTAATAATAAATGGGTTATAGATAACTGTGCCAATAAAAACACTTGTTATTAATAGAATTACAAGTAAAATACTACCAGGTAATCCTTCTCTGTATAACACAAAAATAAAACTAAAGTACACTAAAGCCGAGCCGGTATCATTTTGTTTTAGTATTAAAAATGCCGGCATCAATAATATTAAAGCTATTATTGAAAGATTTTTAAATTTCAATAATTTAAAATTATATGTACTTAAGAGTTGTGCAATTGCTAAATTTGTAGCAAACTTAGCAAATTCGGCAGGTTGTAGCCTGATACTGCCTATTTGAAACCACGAGCGTGCTCCATTCACTTCTTTTCCAAAAATCAGAACTGCTATCAACAAACTAATTGTAAAAATATATATTGGATAAGAGAAAGCCGTAAAGAACTTACTGTCAATTGTTAATATAATAATAAGGATTACAAATGCTGCCGAAATCCATAAAAGTTGTTTGCCATATTTTTGGCTGATATCAAAAATACTTGCATGCACGTCGTTATACACAGCCGAATAAATATTAAACCAACCCATTAATACAAGCAGAAAATATAAACCAATGGTTATATAATCAATTTTTGCTAATATGTTATTTCTTCTGTTCAAAATTTATTCTTTTTTATGTATAAAATCGGCATCTAAAATTCTTTGTTCTTTTCTTTTGTTAGAAATACTATCGGTTAAATATTTTTCCATCATTAACGAAGCAATTGGTGCTGCCCAAGTGCCTCCAAAACCTGCATTTTCTACATAAACTGCAATTGCAATTTGTGGGTTTTCTAATGGGGCAAAAGCAATAAATCCAGAATGGTCTTCGCCATGCGAATTTTGTACAGTTCCGGTTTTTCCGCATACATTAATATTTGGTATTCTTGCTCGTCGGGCAGTTCCTCCGGGAGTATTTACTACATCAAACATTCCTGCTTTTATTAATGAGAACCATTTTTCATCTATTAATGTTTTGTGGTAATATGTATATTTATCGCGTGGTTTGCCTGTGTTACCAATAGCTTTAATAAAATGTGGGGTGTAATAATAACCATTGTTTGCAATTGTTGCTGCTAAATTTGCAATTTGTATAGGCACTATTTCTACTTCGCCTTGCCCAATGCTGTTTGATGCAATATACGTAAATGCCCAACGATTTTTGCCATACCATTTATCGTAATATTCTACTCCCGGTATGTTCCCCGATTTTATACCTGGAATATCAATATCTAATTTTGTTCCTAAACCAAAGCTATTAACATATTTTTTCCAATATTCTAAGCCAAAACGAACATCTTTATAAATACTTTTATCTACGTGTTGTTCAATAATTCTGCGATAAACCTGATAGAAATAAGGATTACACGACATTTTTATTGCCATTTGCACATTTGTTGCATTTGGGTGGTTGTGGCAACCAACAAGGTTTTTGTTGCAAACAAAACCTGTTTCGGGACTTATTAAACCATCTTGCAAACCAATTAGTGCTTGCACAAGTTTAAATGTAGAACCCGGCGAATATGTTGCAGCCAAACCTCTATTAAATAGTGGTTTTAAACTATCGGTACTTAAAATCGGGAAATTTTTTGTACGTTTTCTTCCTACTAATAAATTAGGGTCGTACGATGGACTTGAAACAAAAGCTAATATTTCGCCTGTTTTAGGTTCTATTGCTACAATAGAACCCATTTTGTTTTGCATTAATAATTCTCCGTATTTTTGCAAATCGGCATCAATTGTTGCCGTAAGATTTGTTCCTGCAATAGCTTTAATATTATATTCTCCATTTGCATAATCTCCTTGAATTCTATTATGCACATCAACTAAATATATTTTTTTCCCTTTTTGTCCTCTAAGCTCTTTTTCGTATGAATATTCAACGCCTCTAACTCCAATATAATCTCCCGATTTATAATATTTATCTTTCTTTATTGTTGATTTATCTACCTCACGGATATACCCTAAAACATGGGCTGCTATTGGTTGAGGGTATTTTCTTATTGTACGAGCTTGTACATAAAACCCTTGAAACTTATACATTTTTTCTTGTAATTTTGCATAAGTTATATTAGATATTTGTTTTATTATTATTGATGGTTTATACCACGAGTATATTTTTGCTTTTGCTATTTCCGATTTTAATACTTTTTTTGTAATATCTAATATTGTAATTAATTCTAAGGTGTCAAACTTTGCAGATTGTTTAGGAATAAACATTAAATCGTAAGCAGCTTCGTTATAAACTAATTGCTTTCCGTTTCTATCATAAATTAAACCTCGGGCAGGATATTCTATTACATGTCGTTGAGAATTGTTATCGGCAGAATTTTTATATTCTTGGTCGAAAACCTGAAGAAATAATAATTTAATAATATATATTGTGGCAATTAAAATTATAAGTCCACCAATTATATATTTTCGGTCTTCGTAGTTTTCCACTTTTAAATTTTATAAAAAATTAATCATTTCTTTTATTAACAAGTAATTGACTAAGTATTAATAATATAACTGTAAATATTGTATTTAATATAGAAGTCCAAATTGTTGAGAAAAAGAAATTCATTGAAAATGCTTCAATAAAGAAAAATGCTGTATGATGAATAAATGTTAAGATAATAATATATTGAATAAACCATTTTGCTCCTAACTTATTAATTCGTGGATTATCGCCTATTTCGTATCCATCGTGTGGTGCTAATATACGCCAAATTATTGGAACTACATAGGCTAATAATGTTGTTGCTGCTGCATGAATACCGAGTGTATCAGAAAAAATATCTATTATTAATCCTAATGTAAAACCTAAAATAAGCATTAGCCATCTTGGTGTTTCAAATGGTAATGTTATTATAAATAGTATATATAGCATTGGATGTATAATGCCCCCAATATTCATAGGGTTTAGTATTAATATCTGAATTAATACTAAAAAAATAAATTTTATAATATTTAGGCTTATTATTCTAATCATTTTGAGTTTCTTCTAAACTTAAGATTTCTGTTTTTTTAAGATTATTGATAACAAATACATGTTCTACATTTTTTAAATCTACAGTTAATTTCACTGTTATATCATAAAAATCGCCACCTTCTATTTTGCTAAAATCACTTATTGTGCCAATAGGAATTCCTTCGGGAAAGATTAACGAATATCCACTTGTTGCAATTGTATCGCCTTTGTGAAGAACAACATGAAATGGTATTTCGTTTAGTTTAACATACTGATAATCTTCGCCGTCCCACGATATACTGCCAAAATAATTATTCTTTTTTATTTTGCCGCTAATTAATAATTCTGTATTTAATATTGAAATTACATTAGAAAAATTATTTCCTATATCTTTTGTAATTCCTACTACTCCTTTTGTTGAGATAACAGCATTTTCGCTCATCACACCATTTTTTTTCCCTTTGTTTAGGGTTAAATAATTGTGCTTTTTCCAAATGGTGTTATTAATAATTTTTGCATTAATGTATTTATATTGTTGAGAATACAAACTATCGTTCGTAAAATTAATTAGTTTTTTATTATCGATATAAGAGTTTAATTTTTTGTTTAGCAGATAAGCATTTTGTTTAGCAAGTTTTTCATTTTCATCTTTTAAGTTCATATAAGAACCAATAAAAGAAAATGTTTCGTTTAAATTTCCGGAAACAGAATTAGCTGTAGATAAATAAGTTTGTTTTTGGTATTTATTAAAATTAACAACTAAGGTAAAAGCTAAAAATTCAAGGGCGATAAATAATAATACATAATTATATTTTATTAAAAATCTTATTAAATTTTGCATGCTTTAATGTTATTATCATCAATTTAAAACTTATACAATAAAACCTCAAAATTTTGAGGTTTTATTTTTATCTCATTAAGAATTGGAACTTTTCTACATTTTTAAGGGCTATTCCTGTTCCCACAGCTACAGCATGAAGTGGGTCGTCTGCAACATGTACAGGAATATTATGTTTGTCCGATAATCTTTTATCAAGTCCACGTAATAAAGCACCACCTCCGGCTAAATATATTCCATTTTTATAAATATCGGCATATAGTTCTGGTGGAGTTTCTTCAAGAACTTGCAAAATTGCAGCTTCAATTTTTGTAATAGATTTATCTAAACAATGTGCAATTTCTTGATATGCAACAGGTATTTCTACTGGTAATGCAGTCATTTGGTGTGGTCCACGAACCATATAATCGGCAGGTGGGTCGGTAATTTCTGGTAATGCTGCACCTACATTTATTTTTATTTCTTCGGCTGTTCTTTCTCCAATTTTAACATTGTGTTGATGACGCATATATTCTTGAATATCATCAGTAAAATCGTCGCCGGCAATACGTAGTGATTTGTTACAAACAATACCACCTAGTGCTATAACAGCTATTTCGGTTGTTCCTCCTCCAATATCAACCACCATGTTGCCTTCGGGAGCTTCAACATCTAAACCTATTCCTATTGCTGCAGCCATAGGCTCAAAAATCATATACACTTCTCTTGCTCCGGCATGTTCTGAGGAGTCACGTACAGCACGAATTTCAACCTCTGTACTTCCTGATGGAATGCAAATTACAATTTTTAACGATGGCGAAAACAATCGATTTTTTTGGTTTATCATTTTAATCATTCCCCTAAGCATAAGTTCTGCAGCGTTAAAGTCTGCAATAACTCCATCGCGTAACGGACGAATTGTTTTAATGTCTTCGTGTGTTTTGCCGTGCATTTGCCTGGCTTTTTCACCAATTGCAACCAATTTTTCTGTTTTGCGATCGATTGCTACAATCGAAGGTTCATCTACCAAAATTTTATCACCATGTATGATGATAGTGTTAGCAGTGCCTAAATCAATTGCAATTTCTTGTGTTAAAAATGAAAATAAACCCATTTACTGTTATGTATTAACTTATTACTTTAACTTACAAAAATACCAAAATATTATAGAATTTCTATGCGTTTTTTAATGTTTTTTCTTTTTTATATTTATTTTATTAGGGTTTCGTGTTACATATTTGTTAATTTTTTCTGCTAATTTTCCCGATTCTTTATGGTGCAGAATCATATTTGTGATTTCTGCTGTGGTGTAGGTGTTAATATTTTTAGAACTTCTTACAGTAGGAAATGGCGATTTTGCATGATAAACAGGGGTTTTATTAAAATTATTACTTTTGCTTTTAGATACATTATCATCGTCTTGTATTATACCATTTACTATATTAAAAGGATCGCCATTTTGTTTTGTATAATATAAATAATTATTTGCTTCGTCGTATTCTTCAATAACATCGAAACCATCGGCAATTAAAACTAAATAATAAGAACCGTTTAATGAATTTGGCATTGTATAAGTAAATTCAAAATTATATCCTTCGCCATAAAGTGCTTCGGCAACACTTTGGTCTGCTCCAACATTTATGTAGTTATACCAATTTCCCGATTGTCCTAATTCAGTACCTCCAACATCTGATAAATTGCCATCGTCGCCAAGCGAACCATAATTGTCTGTGTAATAATCGTAAAGTATTATTCCGTAATCGTTTGCATCATAAGCATTGTAATATAAATATAGGATACTCCAATCTTTATCGGCAGTTATTTCATTTGTTCCTACATTATAAACATCGTAAGAACACATTCTGTTAAGAGGGTCATCGCCTGTGCCATAGTCTGTTGTGTCGTGCAGATCTTCTAAAGCCCAAGCAACTAAATCGTATGTTGATGATGAGTTTCCGGGCATTGAATAATTATCGTTTTTGCTTTTTGCAACAAATGCACAAAAGCAAAAATCATTAATAAAAAAGCTATAATCTATCCAAATGCAGCCATTATCGCCCCAACTTGTACCCCAAGTATTTACTACCCTAAATGCTCCGTTTGCTCCTTTGCTGTTGTCGTATCCGCAAAGTGCCATTGCATGATATGCATGTTGCATACCTGGGTTAGTGTATGTGTCAGAGCTTATTACATCATCGCTATCCCATTCCATAAAATTATCGCCTAGTCTTGCTCCAAAAGAAATGGCTCTACCTTCTCGTAAATAATCTTTTATTTCGGCAACACTTTGATAGTTTATTTTTCTGTAATTCTCTATTTTATAATTGTTTGCCGAGCTGGTCCAAGTAGAAGGTGGGTTTGTTGAACAATCGCCTAAATCTTCGTAAGGAACATCGCTTAATGGTGCTATTCCACGAGAAACTAAGGCATCAAAAGCCGGCTCAAAACCTGTTCCGTTACAATCGTCTCCTTTGTCGGCATTGGGGATAGACCAAAATAAATCTTTTGGGCTAAATTGATGCGATTTATCGGCAAGCTCTGTTTGTGTATAAGCTTGGTCAACGGCTTCTAAGTATGTGCGAATATTGTATCCAACAGACCATGCTACACAGGTTCCGTATTGTCCTTGGTTTCCTATTGGCGGAAATTTATCCAATAAATCTACTTTGTCGGGTAAGTTTGCATCATCATCGTCTATGTCAATATCTTCTTCTAATTCGTCAAGATTTTCATCTTCTTCTAACCAACCCATTCCGTTTGAAACAATGGTGATTACGTTAACTACATCTTCTAAAGTAGTTTCTTTACAAGATTGTACAAAAAATGAGAAAAAAACAATTATAATTGCAAAAGCAGTTATTTTAAATTTTAAAAAATAAGTTTTCATATGGTGAATTTTTTAATTTATTTTTTTATTGATTCTAAATTTGGTTTTTCTATACTAAATATTGCATTATCAAAATTTATATTTGATTTTGCTTTTGTTTCATTAAATCTGGTTTGTCCTCTAAATTGTACTTTTTTAAAGCTTGCATCTTTATTAAAAACTACATTATTGAAATCTGATTTATTGTTAAACAACGAATTATTAAATGTAAGTTTTCCATTAAATTTTGCATAATTAAAATTTGCATTTCGTAATACAAAAATGCTGCTAAAATCGGCATATTTTTCGTATGTTGTAGCACCTAAACTAAAGTTTCCTTTTATTAAAGATTTCTGAAAACTTACATTTTCATTAAAAACAGATGATTTAAAGTTTATATTTCCATAGCACGAAATTCTTTGAAATTTTGCTTCGGCTTTAAATTTCACATCAGTAAAATAATTGTCTTTATATTTAAAATTAAAACCTTGAAAATCGGCAAGTTTTTCGAGTGTAGAACTACTAAAATTTACTATTCCTTCAACAGCAGTTTCGCTAAAAATAATTTCTTTTTTAAATGTACAGGCCTGAAAACTAAGGTTTTTTGCGAATGTTGTAAATGTTTTTACTTTGTTTTCGTTAACGGAATAGGCTATGATTTTTCCGTTGAAAGTGCAATTTACAAAAGTAATAGATGATTGAACATAAACCCTATATGTTCCCGACGATTCAATAGAAGGGTTTTTTATTTGTGTGAAATCTATATCGCCATCTATTTCAATATCTTTAAAAAAAATATTCTTATTTTTTTCAATTAGTTTAATAATTTTTGCTCCATTAACAGATGTGTCCTTTGCTTTGACCGTGCAAGCATGAAAAAATCCTGTGAATAACAGAATTATACTAAAACTTAATAAGTTCTTCATAAACTATAATAAATGTTATTTTGTCAAAAATAAGTTAATAATAACAATGAAAAAAATATTTTTGAGATATTAACATAAATTGAATATTAAAAAATGGTATTGGAGTGCTTA